>JAAESQ010000899.1 GCA_024229275.1 bacterium
ATGGCCGGCGTGATCCCGGTGGCATAGAAGTGGAACCCGGCGCGCGCATCCAGCTGGAGAGCGTTATCAACGAGGAACTCGTGATTTCCCTTCGTGGCTTCGAAGGGATTCGTCCACACCGTGCTCTTGCCCGGATACAGGTAGAAGTCTCCATTACGCGGCTTGGAAATGATGGTGCGAACCGCTACCGCGCCGACATCCGTGGCTTCGGTGAGGATCTTCTTCATGCGCGCGTCAGGCGCGAACTCCTGCCCCTTCTTGATTCCGATGGCGGCGAGGGTGCCGAGGATCTCGGGGTTCTGCCCGACGTTGGGCTCGAGCTGAACGACCTCGTTGATCTCGTTGAAGATCTCGAAATCCATGCGGTGAATGGTATTGAAGGACTTCCCGGACACGTGGACGAAGTTCATCTTCGGCGGGTTGTCCTTCTGGGAAAGCGGGTAGACGCGAACGAGCTTCTTGGTGGTCTCCACCGCCGGCTTGGGCGAGCCGTCCACCTGGAACCCCCGCCAGATCACCCAGTTGCCGTACGTACCGCTCTTGGCCACATGATAGCCTTCGGGCACATCCCCTTCATACCCCGGAGGGAGAATCAGGAATTTGCCGCCCTTGTTCTTGTCCGGCCCCAGGCGTCCGAAATCCGTGACATACTTGAACCAGTGGTCATCAATGATTCCGAGCACGTCCGGCGGGGTCTCGATGACCATCGGCTCGCCCTTCTTCATCTCGAGCCAGAGCATCATGTAGACGCTCGTCGTGTTCGCGGTCAGGAACAGCGCCTTCGAGTCCATGAGCTCCTCGAAGATCAACGCCGTGGTGTTGGGCGGTCCGAACTCGAGGATCCCCCTGCGCAAGGCGCTCATCGACGCGATCTGGATGCCGGTGAGGTAGGCCTGGACGCCATTGTGGAAGTCCAGGTAGTCGTACACCTTCTCGATGGATTCCTTGCTGGGAATGCCATCCCGGAGATCAAAGTTCCCCACTCGGATCTCGACCTTGTCCGGGGTGGAGATCCCTTCCGGAATCTCGGTGGTCATCTTCATCTTGGGCGGCTCGGCCGCCGACATCGTTCCAGCCGCCAACACGACGGCCACCATCACTGCTGTCATCATCTTCTTCATCTCAGTTCTCCTTTGCGGGTCTCAGGTTTCGAGTGTTAGGTATCAGCGCAAGATCCGAAATGTTAACGCGGACACCCAAATACTTCTCTCTTACTTCACCAACTCAACGTCATTCAGCACGAAAGACCCGTCAAACAGCCCTTCCGTCGGCCCGTAGAAACGGAACATCGGGAATGGGGTCTTGCCCGCGGTCGGGATCCAGTTGTTCTCGTAACCCTCGGGCGCCTTGGGTCCGAAGTAGAGATCGACACTACCGTCGGCATTGATCTTCATCTTGTCCCTGTCGCGGGACGAGAGACCCGCACGCCCTTCCGGCGTGTAGATGAAGGTAAAGGTTGCCATGTCGTAGATTGTGAGCGACCAGAACTTGCTGACCGGC
>JAAESQ010000900.1 GCA_024229275.1 bacterium
CCCGACGCAAACACTGTACCTACGCCAAGAAGGCTGGTCAGCTCCAGCAAAGGGTTCCGACGAGCGCTATCCCTCTGAATCGGAGAACCTGACGCGTGATGCACGAAAGACCGCGCGGGGCCTGGTTGAGCGAGCACTCAGTGGCAAGACTCCACCCCCGGTTGATGTCTTTCCCGCGAACTGGGATGACCGAGGGTCGGATGGCGAGGAGTAGTCGATCGGCCTCGTGGTAGGCTAGATGAAAGCGAGTTCGAGGCATTCGGCATCCTTGAACCTCACACTTGAGGCTGGGAAACATGTCCCCTTTGAGTGCGCTCAATGTGCCACAACCGAAAGAGGGTGGTAAGCGATGGCGAGAGAAATCGTCTTTGACCGACCCCGATTTCGTGCATACGGGAGGAAGCACCTCGAGAAGCTGCCGCAGTTGTCGAACCTCTCCGAGGATCAGCGAGTTTCTTTGAAAGCCGTCTCCGCCGTGTTGCCGTTTCGGGTCAATCCGTACATTCTCAACGAACTGATCGACTGGACGAACATACCCAGTGATCCGATGTTCCAACTCACATTTCCACAAGCAGGGATGCTCGACCGAAATGACTTCGAACGGATGCGGGATCTTGTTTACCATGGGGCATCCGAGGACCTGGTCCGCTCGTCCGCACGCAGGATTCAGCGTCGCATGAATCCTCATCCGTCTGATCAAATGGAGCTCAACGTGCCGACGGGAAATGACGGACCGCTGGTTGGCTCGCAGCACAAGTATCGGGAAACCTTACTCTTCTTCCCAAATCAGGGTCAGACCTGCCACGCCTACTGCACCTATTGCTTTCGCTGGGCGCAGTTTGTTGGAATCGATAAGCTGCGCTTCGCTGCCGGCGGCGCTGATAGGTTGATGGGCTATTTGCGGGAGCATCCAGAGATCACTGATGTTCTCCTTACTGGCGGTGACCCATTGATCATGGGAGCAAGGGTGCTCAGGAGTTATATCCAGCCTTTGCTGCACTCTGAGTTTTCTTCGATTCGCAGCATCCGGATCGGCAGCAAAGCTCTGGCCTATTGGCCGTACCGATTTCTTACTGATAGTGATGCTGAAGATGTGCTCACGTTGTTCGAAGATGTGCGGAAGGCTGGCCGGCACCTCGCCGTCATGGCCCATTACAGCCATCCGAGGGAACTCGCAACACCAGCAGCGCAAGCGGCGTTGCGTCGGGTGATTGATACGGGAGCCACAGTTCGGTGCCAAGCACCTCTGATTCGCCACGTCAACGACAAATCCGAGATTTGGGCTGAACTATGGCAGCGCGAAGTCGAGTTGGGAGCGGTTCCGTACTACATGTTCGTCGAGCGAGACACTGGTCCGAAGCACTACTTTGAAGTTCCTCTCTCCCGTGCGGTTCGGATTTTTTCCAAAGCTCAGAGCCGCGTCTCTGGATTGGCGCGCACCGCGCGGGGACCTTCGATGTCAGCGTCACCAGGGAAAGTCAATGTCGAAGGAGTTGCAACAGTGCGTGGGGAGAGGGTGTTCGTGCTCAAAATGCTGCAGGGACGCGATCCTGAATGGGCAAATCGGAGCTTTTTCGCGCGATTTGATTCTCAGGCAACCTGGCTGAATCAGCTTGAACCGGCATTTGGGGATGAGCACTTCTTTTTTGAACCGGCGATGCAAGCGATGAGGCGAGGGGTATGGCGTCCGAGCTGGGAGGCCGAAGCTGAACTCAATGTCGCCGACGCGCTGGGTGAGGGCGCGTAGCCTTCCGTGCTAGGTTGTGCTGGAAATCTCGAGTTCACCAACGAACTCAGAGAGCTCGCAATCTACGTGGAGAATCAAATATGAATCTTGAAGGACGTCGAGTGTTGATCACAGGTGCATCGAGCGGGATTGGGCGAGCTTGTGCGATGCGGTTTGCCCAACGCGGTGCAAACCTACTTCTGATTGCACGTCGGAAGGACCGTCTGCGTGAGTTGAGCAATGTCCTGTCGGTCAAGAACGGGGTCGAGGTCATTACGCACGGTTTGGACGTTCGAAATCGAGAGAGTGTTGTTTCGTGGCTTGATGGCCTTGAACAACCATGGAAGTCGATAGACATCCTAGTCAACAACGCCGGTCTTGCACGCGGGCTCGCCCCCTTGCATAAGGGATCGGTTGAGGACTGGGAGGAGATGATCGATACAAACGTCAAGGGTCTTCTCTACGTCACTCGTGAGGTGGTCGGAGGAATGATCAGCAACGGTCATGGCCATGTCATCAACATCGGTTCGATCGCGGGGCACGAGGTCTATCCCGGCGGGAACGTATATTGTGCCAGCAAATTTGCGGTAACCGCGATCAATAGGGGGCTTGCAATCGACACGCTAGGGACTGGAGTGAGGGTATCAAGCGTTGACCCCGGTATGGTAGAGACCGAGTTTTTGCTGGTGCGCTTTCACGGAGACGACAAGAAGGCAGAGACTGTCTATGAAGGACTGCAACCACTCGCGGCGGATGATGTCGCGGACGCAGTTGAATACTGTGCGACTCGGCCCCCTCACGCAAATGTGCGTGAAATGATTCTGATGCCCACAGCTCAAGCAGCCGCAGTTCATACACATCGGGAGTCCTGAGTTTCATACGACCATGCCGCGCTGCGGCGATGGGCTACACTACTTTCATGGACCTCCAACTCAACTCGATCATCGACAACCGAGACATTGAAGGTCCCGGCCGGCTAGCTTCCGTAAATCCTGCCATAGAGGAAGAGATCGCCAGTGTCTCATTGCTGGATCGCAACGGCGCACTCCTAGCACTTGAAGCCGCGGATAGGGCCTTCTCGTCCTGGGCGGCGACGTCAGTCAGAGAGCGGAGGCGAGTGCTCGCCCGATGGCTCGAGATTATGGTTTCAGAAGAAGAGGAGCTGGCAACCCTCGTTTCGATCGAGAACGGCAAACCAGTCAACGAGGCGCGATTAGTTGATGTCGCACCCGGCTGCGCAACCCTATCGTGGTGGGAGGCAAATCTCGAGCGCCTTCTCGAAGGTCGTAGAGCAGTTCCGGACCAGCTCATGTTTGCCCACTGGAAGTCTGGTTACCGTTTCGATCCTCTTGGAGTGCTCTCGGTCATTACACCCTGGAACTACCCTGTCGGGATTCCGATGTGGGAACTCGTGCCGGCTCTGGCAGCAGGCAACACCGTCGTCTTCAAGCCTGCCTCAGCGACGATCCTGATCGGCCTTAGGCTCGCGGAGATGGCCCGGCGAGCTGGCATGCCTCCAGGTGTGCTCAACGCAGTTGCATTACCAGGCTCTGCAAGCGATGTCCTCCTCGATGACCCACGAGTAGCGAAGGTGCTGTTTACCGGGTCAGTTGAAATCGGACGCCATGTCGCACGACGCTGCGCTGAACGAATCATTCCAGTTCAACTTGAACTGGGTGGTAACGATGCAGCGGTAGTAGCCGCTGACGCGGACATCGAACGCACAGCTCGGGGCCTCGTGTGGGGGGCATTCATGAACACAGGCCAGTCATGTGCTTCAGTCGAGCGTGTGTTCGTGGAGCGCCCTGCCTATGAGGGTCTGCTTGATCGAATCACCGAGTTGACCAAGGGTTTAAAGGTCGGAGATCCGGCACAACCCGACACCGACATCGGTCCGATGACTACTGCAGAACAGCGTGAAGAAGTTGAAAGACAAGTCGAAGCCGCGTTGCAACAAGGTGCCCGTACGCAATGCGGAGGCAAACGCATCGACGGACCAGGCTTCTACTATCCTCCAACGGTCTTGGTCGATGTTTCTGACGAGATGGAGATCATGCAGGAGGAGACCTTTGGTCCTGTGATGCCAATTGTACCGGTTGAGGACATCGATGAGGGTATTCGGAGAGCAAATGCATCACGGTTCGGATTGACAGCATCAGGCTGGACGCAGTGCACACGCAAGGCCGATCGTTTCCAAAGAGAATTGAATGCTGGAGCAGTGACGATCAACGAGCATGGCCTGACTGTGTGTGGTGAAGCCAACGCATGTTGGGGAGGAGTGGGGGAGAGTGGCATTGGACGGGCGCATGGAGAATTCGGACTCCATGAGGTCGTCAATATTAAGTACGTTGCCCAAGGGCCAGGAAATAGGAACGGAGAGCCCTGGCACTATCCGTACGACGAAGACCTTGGTCGTTTTCTCGGTGCAGCGCTACCACTGCTCTATCAAAAGGGTTTGAGACGATACCGAGGATTGGGGGAGCTGCTGACGACTCGTCACTTTCGCAAGCGGGTGCGAAAGAGTAGTCTAATTCGTCGAATTCGACAGTTTTTCTAGATCATTCTTTTTGACCGGTTCTGATGTTACATCTCGTTCCTCTCCACCATAATCGGTCCAGCGTGAAAGGAGGCTTGTACTATGCGAGCGATCGCTCTTACTCTCTTGGTTACCGGAGCCTTGATTGTCGGTTGTGGCAGCGAAGCTGAAAAAGCACCTGAGGCCGCGGCCGCCGATCCCCTTCAAGGTGTGGCCGGCGGTATGCTGGGCCTTGACGAACAGCCAGCCTCGATCAACCTGGTTGATGAGGTACGTTCCGCATGGGCGGCAGTTAAGCTCAGTGTTGTCGACAGGGAAAGCGGAGAAGTTCGCGAGTACCTGGTCGAGGTCGGTGAACGGCAAGATCTCAAAGACACCGGATTGACAGTCGAGGTCGTTGCCTTCGTACCAGATTTTGTCATGGACGAAGGAGGGATTTCTTCGCACTCTGAGGAACCCAACAATCCGGCAGTGAAAGTTCTGGTTCAAGAGGAGGGAAAGATAGATTACACAGGGTGGCTCTTCGGAGCGATGCCCGAAATTCACCCTTTCCCTCACGAGCGATTTCAATTACTGCTTGTTGAAGGAGTGCCGGCCGAGTAGTCCTGCTGTCCGATGAGCTGATCCAGCTGTTGAATAAGACTTGAGAGCTCGTCATGCAACTCGCCGTATCGCGCGCGCGCATGCTGAGTTGGAGACTGATCGGCTCCCAGGAAGCTTCTGTACAGATACTCAAGCTGGTCAATGAGCATGGGTTGCGAATAGCGAACTGAGTTCGCGATAAGGCGATTCCTGAGGTCGAGAAGTTCCTTCGTGCTCCCGTTCCTCTCATTGAGAGTTCTGTCTATGCGGTCGTGGGTGTGATGTGCTGTGCTGATATCGTCCCTGATGGTGAGAGCGAAGACCGCCTGTTCTTGAACCTCACTAGGTACGATGCCTTCCGCGACGACGCGCGGATCGAGTGCGAGTTCGAAGGGCCTAGAAGTGGACCAGTCTCCAGTGAACAGTGTGACTGTGTAGGTCCCGGGTGGAACCATTGGGCCCTTCATCTTGGGGCGGTCAGGATCGTCTCCGGTGCTCTGAGTCGTTCGGTAAGGGCCGTCGTATCGAAGGTTCCACAAGAGGGAGTGCATGCCTGCCTGGATGGCGAGCTGATCTGTTTTGGGAGGCTCAGTATCTCCATCAGTTTCCGGATTTGGCGCGCCAGAATCAGCTGCTTGGTCTTCCGGAACAGGAGGGTCGAACCGTCGGACAACGACGCCATCAGCGTTGCGAATCTCGACGTGCGTCTTCTCCGTCGCGTCCTCGCGAAACCAATAGCGGATGTTGGCGCCGGGAGAGAGGTGCTGTGGCCGATCAGACCTCGGTGTCGATCGACTGGTTCTCACGGTTGGGTGTATGCGATAGGTATCGCGAATGGCGAAGAGATGAGCCTCAGAGGTGCCGATCTCGGGGGTGACCTCATGCAACGGGGTCAGATCGGAAAGGATCCAGAACCCTCTTCCCATGGTCGAGAGAACAAGATCCTTGTGCACGATCTTGATGTCTGTCACCGGGGTTACAGGGAGGTTGAGTTGGAAAGGCTGCCAGCGCTCCCCATCGTCGAACGAGACGAAGAGTCCAAACTCCGTACCGGCGTAGAGAAGACCTTGTCGATCAGGATCCTCTCTGACGACGCGAACAGGATAGTCGTTTGGTATTCCATTCTCGCCTGTGGTTATTCGCGCCCAACTCGCTCCGTAGTCCTCGGTCTTATACGCGTGAGGACGGAAGTCTCCGAGCTGGTAGCGCAAGACTGAGACGTAGGCTTTCGATGGCTGGTGAGGTGAGACTTCAATCGTTTGGACCCGCCCGTAAGGACCGAGTTTCGAGGGCGTGACTTGAGTCCAGGTCTTGCCGCCATTACGGGTGAGGTGAATAGGGCCGTCGTTTGCACCCACCCAGATCACACCTGACTCGTGGGGTGATTCCTGGACCTCATATATGGTGCTGAAATGCTCTTCGCCTGTCACGTCGATCGTGATCGGTGTCCCGGAGACGACTTGAGTTTCGGGAGTAAAGGCCGTGAGGTCAGGAGAAATCGTCTGCCATGTCCTACCGCCATCTTCGGTAACGTGCACGTACTGCGAGGCGTGATAGACACGGTCCGGGTTGTGGGGTGAGACGTGAATCGGCGCCACACGTTGAAACCGATAGGGGAGGTCTTTTGGGTTGTGGCCGTACAGGTTCGCAAAACCTACGTAGTGTTGCTGCTCCTGGCCGGTGCGACGATTGAAAAGGCCAAAACGGCCCTTGCAGTTCGCATACACAATGTCGGGATCGCCCGGTTTGGGGACGACAGGACCGGTTTCGCAGCCTCCATGGTCTTCCCATGAAGAGATGTGTCCTCCCGGCTGGCGTCGCGGTGGATAGCTCGGGACTGAAATGGTGCTGTTGTCCTGCTGCCCAGCATAGAGTCGATAGGGGAAGCCATCACTCACGTCTACTTGATAGAGCTCAGCAGTGGGCTGGTTGTACTGCGATGACCACGTCTCGCCTCCATTGTGAGTCACGTTTGCGCCGCCGTCATTGGCTTGAATGAAGAGATCAGGATCGTCTGGGTTGATCCACATGTCATGGTTGTCACCATGAGGGACTGAATTGCGTGACCAGGTGTCACCTGCGTCCTCTGATTTCCAGAACCCTTCGGCCATCGACCACAGAACGTCAGGATCACTAGGGTGTGCTTCGAGGTTGCAGTAGTAGAAGGGTCTGTTTTGGATCTTGTCAAAACGAGAAACTTGGCACCACGTTTCTCCACGATCGTCCGATCGGTAGACACCGCCTTCATCCTTTGGTGCCTCGATGAGGACGTAAACGCGATTGGGGTCGCCGCCGGAAACTGCGAGGTCGGCTTTACCCGTCAAACCCTTTGGTAGCCCTGAGTTCAGCTGTCTCCAGCTTTCGCCACCGTCGTCAGACTTGAATACACCACCTTCGGGGCCACCGCTGATGATCGTCCACGGTTTGCGTTCGGCGTGCCACAGAGTTGCATAGACCTCCTCAGGATTGTCAGGCGCAAACTCCAGGTCGACAGCACCGGTGGTATCAGAGACAAAAAGGATGTGCCGCCAGGTCTGACCTCCATCAGTTGTTTTGAATACCCCACGCTCAGGATTCGGGGCAAAAGGGTTGCCAATCGCGGCGACGTAGACGAGGTCAGGATCATCGGGGTGGATCAAAATAGCTCCGATGTTGCCGACCCGTTCGAGGCCGACCTGAACCCAGGTCAGCCCAGCGTCAGTTGACTTATAGGCACCCTTGCCGATGATGACGTTGCTCCGCAGACCATCGGAGCCCGTTCCGACGTAGATAATGTCGGGGTCAGAATCGGCCACCTGAATCGCACCGACTGAGCCGGTGGCGAAGAACCCATCGGAGACATTGGCCCACGACACCCCGAAATCTGACGTCTTCCACACGCCTCCGCCACTCGCGCCCATGTAGAAGGTCGAGGGCAGGTCGCGATGTCCGGCTACGGTGGTCACTCGCCCTCCTCGAGATGGTCCTACCGTGTGGTAGGAGAGGGCAGAGAACAACTCCGGCGCTATTGGTGGTTGGTCGGGAGGGGGGAGTGCTTCGCCTGATGTGAGGGAAGCGAGCAATATTGCTGAGCCGGCGATCAATATTCTCAGGGACATTGATAGCTCCTCATGATGAAGACACTCGATGGATTGTCGTGGGACCAGGGAGAATATCGGAAAGAGTCACCTTTCGCAGTCTACATTGATGTGTGTACTTCAGGTGTCGGCGGTCCTCAGAACGAAAATCAAATCTGTCGGATTGAGTTGCGTTGTTGGGCACAAGCTCACCGTTGACATTGCCGGCACCACGCCGTGGTTCGCCCCCCGAGAACCATATGGACAAGAGTGTGGCCACATCTGGGGCAGGGTGTGCCCTGATTGCCATAGGCGCTGAGGGAGATAGCGAAGTAGCCCAAGTTGCCATCCGGGGCGCTGAAGTCGCGAAGAGTGGTTCCTCCGCATTCGATGGCTTCGTTGAGTACCGCTTGAACGCATCTGGCCAGTTCTCCGAGTCGATCGAGAGAAATTCGTTGACCCTTCCGGTCGGGCCGAATGCCTGCGCGCCAAAGTGCTTCAGTCGCATAGATGTTCCCAATCCCGGCGACCAATGTCTGATCGAGAAGCAAGCTTTTAATCGGAGAACGACGTGGTTTGTAGAGAACTGGGAGCATCCGCGGTAGCGTTGCATCGAGGGGTTCAAGACCGAGGCGGGCCAGAGATGGGTCGGAATCTTCTGCGCCGGGCTTGAGCCAAGATACAAATCCGAATCGCCTCGGGTCGATCAATCGAATCTCTACATCATCCTCAATCAAAATCGTGAGATGGGTGTGGGAAACGACGGGATCTCCTCGACGATGAATGGCAAATCGGCCTGACATACCGAGGTGAGCTAATAGCGAGCCACTGTCGTGTGGTTCAACATCGATCAACAGATATTTACCGCGACGTCGCAAAGCGGTCACACGACGCCCTCGAATCTCGCGATCGATCTCGCGGGGTTCGAGCGGCCGCCTCATCGTCATGGGCTTGCCGAGAACCGCAAGAATCCTACGGCCGGCAATACAACGTTTCAGGGCCAGACGAGTAGTTTCCACCTCGGGAAGTTCTGGCACGGCTCTCAGCATAGCGAACTCAACGCTGTCCGCGTAGGATGGTCGATAGAATGAACTCGGAGGCAGGTACGATGGTGGATGAACTGACGGTTGAGTCGCTTCGAGCGGCAATTCGGGGGAGCGAACAAGGTTCCACCGTGCCCGATGCAGAGCGATTCCATGCGATGGGAAGACGTTTCGAAGCAGCCGTGAGGCAACTTATCCAGCAAGTGAATGATGTGGTGAGTCAGATTTCCGAGCTTCACGTGACGCTTGAGGATGAAGTTGAGGAGTTCACTTCCCCAGCATTCCCAGGGCAGAGTATGGAAATCCGTGACCAACGCCTGCGTATCACGCATCAAGGGGACGTGCTCCTTTTCGATCCAACCGCAAAGGCGCTCCTGAGTGCTCTAGGACAGGTTGAGATCGAAGCGACACGTCCCATCCCGTTCCTGATCGAGAGGATCCTTTACCTGGTGCCCAATCCAGATGGTCGAGGAGGAAAGTGGGGCGTTCGATCAGTGGAGAATCTCGGTGGACCGTTGCAGCCCTTCAGCCGGCAGATTCTGCTGCGTATGCTTCAGGCTGTGTTTGCTGACGACTAAGCGTGTGACAGTCGCTTCGGAGTCGATGTCGAGTTGCCACGGCCTGGCATAGACCTGGCGCTGCGAAGTTGATTTCGAGGTCCCTGCATTCAGGAGTAGTTACCACTTGTTCTTAGTGAGTAGCTGTAACCTCATCCGTCTATCCGACCCAGTATCTCGTCGAGTGGATACATCGAGGGCAGAGCAATGTGTCGCGTGGCGCGTATCCGACTAGGACGCCTCATTGCGTGTGCTCTATGGGTCCGAATTTGCCTACAGCCCTGGCGATGTCAGAATCGTTGGGGTGAGGGAGGAGGCATAGAACATGGCCGAGTATTACAAACCGGAGCATCTCGAA
>JAAESQ010000901.1 GCA_024229275.1 bacterium
ACACATCGACGCTGAGGGTGGTCTGGTCGAACGAAAGTGTGCCAGCATCGGCCTCGGAAGGGCTTGCAGGACCCAGAGAAGTGTTTGCTGAGTTTGAGATGAAATATCCGAACTTGTTTGATCCGTAGGCCAAGCTGGCATCGACTGCCCAGACTTGGTAGTTCTTTCGAAAGCCCGCTACGAGTGACAGGTCGTCGACATCAGTGTTGATGAAAGGCAAATGACCGTCAGGGTGAAGGAAGATGTTGGTTCGAGACTGCCTAGGGAGTCGGTTGAAGCCCGCTGACTCACCGTCTCGTGTCGAGGCGCCGCCGAAGAAGTAGAACTTTGTCCTGTCGGACAGTGGAATCTCGGAATTGAAGAACACATAAACATTCTCCGAAGCGGCATCGCCGTAGCGGTGGTTGTTCCGATCGTAGGTTGCTTCACGTGGGTCTGGTGATCCGTCTTCGAGGGTGTTGTAGATCTGCCTCGGGTCGAGTCCTGCCCGGTTGGTATAGCCACGATCCCGGTACTCTGCGGTCAGGTTGAGAAAACCACCTTCGCCGATTGCCCAGCCATGATTGAATCCAGCCTGGAGTACCTCGCCATCGCC
>JAAESQ010000902.1 GCA_024229275.1 bacterium
TCGCGACCTCATCTCAAGAAGCGACTCCTCTGACACGATCTCAATAGACGGCCGATACTCATCCGACGCATGATTGAGCTTCCCGATTATCCGATGAAAGTCATCAGGCAGATCGTAATTCGCAGGTGTCCTGTTGATGAAAAATGTAATTCCGGTCGCGTCCCCGGGGTCGGTTGTTAGTGTTATGTCAGTACCGGACACTGACGTAATTGCGTACTCGCCAGTCGTTGCCGCGTCGCTCGTTGAATCCGTAATCGTCACTGTATCGGCAGTCGTAATGCCAACCGTGTCCCAGTCGGGATAAGTCGCTGACGTTAGCACTTTGCTCACAGTCACCCCGTCTGCGGCAGCAGCGCCGAGGTACAGCGTACTCGTGGGCCGCAAGAAAGACCACTCATGGCCCCCGGCTGCTCCGGGAATCACAGGCGGGTAATACACTCGACGAAGACCAGACTGGATAATCGACTCGACTTCAGTAGTTGGGTCTGGGTCCATGGCAGCCCAGTCAGCGAAGTTAGTTCCGCCGCGGCCATAGCCAAGGAACGAACCGACCACTTCTTTCAGGTCGGCGAATGCGATACTTAGATTGCTTTCGGCCATAGTATCTCCACGAGGTAACGGAGAAAAAGCCGCTGGGGGTGGGAAGAGAGAACCACACCCCAGCGGCCTGCCCCTTGCCGCCGTTGTCCCGGCGGCTTCCTACTACGACTCGGTGCCGCCGACGCTCGCCATATTGCGCCACACTCCACCCTGCCACTTAAAGACCACTTGGTCGCCGATTGCCCCGAGTGCGACAGAAGCAAGAGCCCCGCCGGCCAGCGTAATGCCGTCGTTATTCTCGATGTCAATGCCAGCCTCATTCGTGGTCACAGCGGTCGTGATGACCTCAACCTTCTTGCGAAGGCCCTCGATGGTCCCATCGAGGATTTCCTCGGTCGGACTACCAGTGCCGGCAGCCAGTCCGATGAGCAGCGAAGTTCCGCCGACCATCATTACGAATGCCGTGTTATCCACAAGCTGCACGACCTCGACGCCACCGGACGGAGGACCTTCCTGGAGTTTCGCCAGGCAAGTCTCGGCCGTGTCAGCGGCATACGTGACAGTCTGCAAGATGTCGGCAGTGCCTTCACCGTCAAGGCCCTCATAGCGGAACACGCCCTTGAAGGTGGCTGTCACGTCAAACGTGAGCGAACCGGTGCCAAGAACGGTATTACCGGCAATCAGGATCGGACAGACCGAGCCCGGCGCGTAGATCTCGATCAACGCGGGCTTACTGGTGGACCTGGAAGTGTCAGCAGCGAGCGCCTCCACAACCACGCCAGCGAAATACCGGGCGTTCGTGGTCGAGGGAACCTCGACACGCGAGAACCGGCGGCCGTCAGCGACCGTGGCCGTTCCGTAGTCGGAGTTGTAACAAAGAGCCTGACCAGCCTTCAAGGCGGTCGCACCCTCAAACCAAACCCACTTCTTGATAGCGGGAGCCTTCTTTTCATACGCATTCAGTGCGTGCGAAGTCATTCTGAGTATCCTCTCAAGTAGATGTGATGTTTTAGAAACAAACTCTCAGGTAACGCAGTCACCTATCACTTATAGATGACAGCCTGACGGCGAAGGTTGGTACAGATCATCTGCATGGTGCAATCGAGGTCCACTCTCCGAACCAAGTGCTTGTCGGGCACCATGTAGGGCTTAGTCAACTGGTTTTCCCAGCCGGCCAAGACGCCAATCGCCAGCCACTTCCAGTCCAGCATGTAGACCGGATCTCCGGAGTCACTGTCCAGATAAGGGACGTACGTGACCGGGGTACTCTTGAAGACGGTCTTTCCACCCTTGGAATCCAGGTCGTTGCCGAGATTTATGTTCTGATCCTCAAGCAACTCTTCCATGAGACCAAGCACGTCATCGTTGGTATAAATGCCATTGCGCATCCCACCAAGGGTCGGCTCGGCATGAGAAACCGGTGAACGGAACTTCGTCTTGCGATGCGCTCGACGCATCCGGCGGATCAAATCTTCCTTGGAGATCTCAGCATACTGCGAGGACCAGTTAGCCCAACGAGTGTAGGTCGAGGAATCGATTCCACCGCGGCCGTCACTGAAGCCGGAGGGATTCTCGCCATTGAAGCCTTCGCTGGAATTTCGGATAATCCAGTACAGGATACCGAAGGGAGTCTTATTGTCGGCGCTCGATGTGGGTTTATTCCAAAGGATACCCTCCATCAGTTCATACAACGAAACCATCATGCCCGTATAGCGGGTCTTGACGAGATCAACGATCTGCACTCCGCCACGCTGAAACGCCTTTTCGCGTTGGTCGTAGATGTAGTGAGCGTTGATGTGCCGCGGCTGAACGCGACCACGAATCATCGTGTCAGTCAGGCTGGACCCGTCAGTCTCGAACAGGCCAACGGTACGCGCACTGTGGTTATGGTCGATCTGAGCTTCCCACTCCCAATCGTCGCCGCCCACGAAGGTCTTTTTGCGATTCTTCCACATCTCACGAACCGCGACGTGATCCTGAAGATCCGTCTGGAGATCCAGGAAGGCACCGCGCTTGACGAGGTTCTGTTGGGTCAACAGAACAGCATCGTCGATGTCTGCATACTGCAAAGTCATTCAACTGCCCCTTTAGGAAACGCAGGAAGCTTAGATGCTAAACTTCTCTGCTAGAAGGTCTACGGTTTCTTGCTCGGCCGTTGACTTCGAGCCGCCCTTTTTTGAGCTTCCACGTTGAAGGTGCTGCTCCGAGCGACTCCCAAGTTCGTCCGACAATTTCTGCTTCTCGATAGCTGCGTATTCGTCTCTCAAGACGAATCTTGCCGCATCGCTGAACACTTCCTCGCGAGGCGGCGGAGTCAACCCCTGGGCTTGAAAGCCCCTGAGCCTGATGGTCATCTCCTGCGCAATCGCTTCCCTTTTTGCGTATTGCGAGCTTCCCCGGGCAAGCGAACTGACTCCGCCTTCCCCGAGGGCATTCTTGAAGTCCTTGCCGAGTTTGGCGACAGAATCATCGAAAAAGTCTTCGACTGCCTTCGCGTTGGCATCAGCAACGGACCTTGTGGTTTGATTTTGTTCGGAACGGAACTCGCCGAGTTGCTTGTCTTGATCCTTGATTTTCTCGATGAGCTTACCGAATGTCTCAATGGCTTCCTCTCCATAGACTTCGGGATCGAGCTTCGGAAGATTCGCAAGAAGGTCTTCCCCCTTTTCCTTCGGGGCCTTGCCTTCTTCGGCAACCTTCTGCTCATCGGCAACCTGACTGGCGACATTGGCGTCAACCTTGTCGAGGAAGTCGCCGAGTGTACCGTCATCGGTGAACGCTTTCGCGTCAGTGAGATCGATGCCCATGCTAACAGCACGGGCCAACAGGCCGGAGTCTAGCCCTTGCTCTCCGCCCTCGTCTTCTTCACCTTCACTCCCACGTTCACTGTCACCGCCGTCTTGATCTCCACGTTTACTTCCACCTTCGGCATCTCCGCCTTCGTCCTTGGTTTCCGCAGAGCCGCCGTCAGTTTCTTGAGTCTGAGTCTGTTCACCAGTGGACTCATCACCAGCCTCCTCTTTTTGCCCCTCGGACTCCATTGAATTGATGGCATCGTCGATCTCCTTGCCGATGTCTGTTTCGTTCTCTTCGGGCATTTCTCTCTCCTAGCTAAATGAGTTCTTGTCTACCATGCCGCGGACCTTCAGGGCTTTCTTACGGTGGGTTGCGGAGGTATAAACGGGATCGCCATCTCTTGTGACTTCAGTCGGGCAGCCACGCTTCCTCAAGTGGTCACGAAGTTCGCCAGCTTGAGTCGCCTGAACGCCAGACGATACGCACGTCATCGGCCAGGCACGGGTTCGGATCGGGCTCGTACTGCCTTTCACGATGCCGATCATCCCAGAAAGCTCGGCCTGGTAGTCGCGCCGGAAAGCCTTACCGTCTTCAGCGACAATGGTCTTCGGAGCCTTCCCCCTGAGAAACACTTGCTCAAGAGGTTCCCCATCATCCGACCTGTAGCAGTAAATGGGCATAGTCTCTCTCCGATATGAATTATCGACTATACCTATTATGACCTATAAACATACATGCCACGCAAGGAATTGACCATACAAAGGTTAAATTCCCTACGTGGCATGAGTTACGCGAGAAGGGGCACCTCGCTTTTAACCGCCCTGGCCGGGGCCTTCGCTACCATTTCCGCCCCCAGAGAGGGCATTCTGGAGGATCTTGTCTGCGGTACTACTAGCGCCGGCACCTTTAGTAACGTGCTCGTATACGCCTCCATTGGGAGAGCCGGGAGCTTGAACGCCACTCCCTTGGCCCGCCGCCTGGCCAGCCAGGACTGAGTCCATGAAGATAACGATCTCGTCGCCTTCTGGGAAACCGGTGTACTTCGCGGCCAACTCGATGATCTTCTTGGCATCGATGCTCCCGCCCTGCGACTCGATAATCGGCATGAGTGGGATGACGAACTCGTTCAAGAACGTCCGGAGGCGCATCAGCTTCGATGATGGGCTATCGTCATGTAAACTGTAGATGTCGATCTTCAACCTGAAGTTCTCGAACTCGCCTTTTTTCTGCTCCCTACCCCACGGGACCTCAAGAGAGATATCCGTACCAGGAATCCTCTTCTTGAGGGTACGGTGAAGAACAGGATCATTCCATTCGTACCACGCAAACGTGCGAAAGAGCTTCTGTGAGAACGCAACTACGCTATCGGCCATCTGCTTTATCTGAGCCGACGACGCCTCCGACAGAAGTCGATCCTGGCCGAGTGTCTCGGTCTGCGCGCCCAGGCCGCCCATGGAATCAAGGTTACCTCCGAAGTACGAGAACAGATCCTTGCACACAAGAGAGAACGCGAGGGTCCTCTGATCGACTCCGCCGGCAGTGAGCTTCTTCGGCTCTCCGCCCTTGTAATGGATGCCGTCGCCGTCGCTGGCGCCCTTGAAATTCTCAGCACCTTCGTCATCGCCGCCGCCGAATCCCTGGACGGTCTTTTGACTGTCAGCCTGATTGCCGAGCTTCCGCCACAGCGAATTCGACAGATCGTGCAAGTCACGCCAGGACGACAGCGGAGGCAAAGGAAGTACCGAGCCAGGCACGAGGTCGTACCCGAGGAAATGATACGGACCTGTCTCCGGCCCAGTCCACTCGATTTCCTTGAACTTGCGCTTCGACTTTATGCCGTAGGTTACAAATCGTCCTTCGCTCGGAACCCAAACATCACGCAGCCATACCTTTTTCTTTAGCGGCTCAAGGGTAGAATCGACTGTAACATCCGTTGCAGATTCTTCATTGAAGCTCGGAGTCCGAAGAGTGTAATCGTCGGCCTTCAATCCATCCTTGTTCTTGAAGTATTTAGACTCCATTACTTCTTCGTAGTCCAGCCAGTAGTTATTGCCGACGAACTGAACGTCGTCCGGGTGCTTCGCGCTCATGTCGATAACGAGATCGTCAATCGTAATGACATCGGCGAAGATCCTGCCATACTCATGCCCGAGTTGATTACCCACCTTATACAGGCCAACCTTCAAGCAGCCGACCGAAAACAGCGACTCCATAACGAGGCGCAGCATCGTCTCTTGTAGGCTGATCTCCTCAGGGATCTCATTGACAGCAAGCTCGAATGCAGCGGCAGTCGGCTTGAAGGGATCTTCCTGGGTAGTTATCATTGCCCTCGGTGAACGCGGCGCAAGCATCCTCGAATAGATATTCACAGCCAGTTTAATGTACGGAACGGGAACCCGCTTCGGGGAGCCAGCATCTACGTGGTGATATCCCACGAACTGCCTTATGCCCTCGATCCTGTTCCTCCTCGGAGCCGTCAACTGTTGGTCCGACCACTCGATACTATTGTCGAGCTTCTCGATGTACCTCGCGTCAAAAACAGACTTACTAACCATTACCACCCCTCACCTAGTTCGCGATTCGACTTACGTTTCATTTTCTCCCGCATCTTCATTCGCCACGCCAACGAGCCCACGGGAACGCTGGGCTTCGATGGCATCTTCAGTTTGGTTCTCCTGCGCTTCATGCCCTTCCACGCAAGAGCATCCGCCATGACGCGGTCACCGTGATTGGACTTCGCGCCAGTCGGGTCGTCCTTGTCATCCTCCCTGCTGTGCGATACTCCACCTGCTGGATTGAACACGTACTCCAAGCACTCTTCGAGCGCAACCTTGGATCTGTTGACACACTCAAACTTTTCGATGGCGGCACGATACTCACCCATCAGCGAAATCTTCGTCTCCTTGGTCGAGGCCCAGCCGGGAGAATCGGTTATCTTCCCGGAGATCGTATTCGCCTTATCCCGGAGGTAGATATTGGTATACCCCAACTCGGCCAGCCGACTATAGAACTGCTGCCCTGGGCCGTTAATCTCCCAGACGACCAGCGGGCCCCTGCGCATCGTCGAGCCATCGGGCTTCGTCTGCATCCACTGGCAAATCGCGTAAGCCTGCTTGGCGAGTTCCTCCGGCCTGATGTACGGGCTTGCGTACTCTAGGAGCTTCTCGTTCGTCGCCACGTCGCAGACGACAATCACTGAGTTCGACGCGCCGGTCCCCGCGGAGACATCGACGCCCATGACTAGCTTATGGTCTGTGAGGAACTTGTTGTCGCCGTCAAGGAGGCACCACAACTTGATCCTGCCGCTCTCATCATCTAACCAGTCCGTAGGCTCAGCGGTGATTGCGTCGTAATCGAGATCCCCAAGGAGGATCGGGGGCTTCGTGAACTTCGCGATAGCCTCAGTAATTGAAGCCGGATTGAAATACTGGTGTCCCGACCCAAGGTAATCGATGTTGAGTTCCTGGGCAATCTCCCTGAGGGAAACAGTACGACTACACTCGTGGTCGTACCATGGAGACCGGATATCACCGTCAAGGATCGGCTTGTAGTCCTCGGGGTATCCCTCGTGGTCAAGGATCTTCAAGTTGCCGTTATCATCAGTCGTGTATAGACCAATGTTCTTCTCTGGATGTATACTCCAATGCCAGCGAAGTTTCTTGATGCCAGTCTCGCGAACGTCATGGAAGGCATTTCCGACACCCTGCGGTGTCGAATTGAATATCCGACACTTTGTTGCATCACGAGTGGACCGCAATACGGCATACCCCTGCTCTACGTCAGCGAACTCATCAAGGAGAATCGCAGTTCGCCTATCGCCACGGGCTACGCTGCGCGTAGTTGATTCCCCGTCGATGACACTCTTCGTCTCGGGATTGAGCATGTGCAACTTGGCACGATGCAAAGAGCGAGTGTACCCTTCTGGCATTAGCCACGACGGAAGATTGTCGTGAATGAAATCGATCTTCTGAAATAGCGCCTTCGGGTTATCCCTCTTATCGACGTAATCCTCGACGCGAGAAACCATCAAGAAAGAGAGGTGCTTCTTGAAATGCCACAGCCACTCGAAGACAGAGACCAAACACCACGAGGCACCCATGTCACGAGTCTTCTCAATGAGTAAGTCCTCTTTGTTGACGGCCCTTATGATGTCGAGGATACCCTCGGCCTGAAATGGATACAAGATGAACGGCAGCTTCGCGAACGGCTCGCAGCGCGGGTCGTAAGTGTACGCGAACCCGTTAATGTAGAAGATCGGATCTATCGAGCACGCCTCACGTATGACCTCAGCAAAAGATGGGTCCTCGATGACGCGCCGGTAGGTATCGGCACGCCACCGAAGATTCTCCATCAGGTCGAGGGGTACGTGATGTGCGAAGGGGGTCGCAACTTTCATGGGTCCATGCTCTCTATCGTCGGGGCAGGCCATCCTTCTACAGGGACAAACGAGGCCCTTCTGCCATCAAAGACAACAGTGCTGTCCGATTCTAGGTTCACTGCATACGACCTAGATGCGGACAGGACATTCTCCAGACAGACCTGGCGATGCTTACTGATGTGCTCTGGGCTACCTTCCTTACAGCCGAGAGCAGTCATCGCCCAGTAGGCGCAGTTCGATAGCAATAGCCTTTCGCGCGACATTCTTATTTCTGCTCCGTATGCTCCAGGACGATCTCACTGATGTCCTCCTCGGTCGGCCGCTTCAGGCTCATGTCGAACAGCCATCGTACGCCAACTTCATCTGCCCAGGCGAGAATGGACCGAGCCGGGACGATCCAATGGAAGTTGTCGCCGCCACTCAGCCCAAGGGTAATCATGCCGACGTACCTGCCGTCCGACTTCAGCGCAATCATTCCTCCAGAGCTTCCACCGAGAGCAGCCGCGTCAGTTTGGTCGAATACTCCGTACTCAGATCCTCCGCCAAAATCCGGTATAAGGACTCCAATACGGCTAATGATCCCGCCTGTGAGCGAACACGTCCCACCAGTTTCAATGCCGCCAGGCGCGCCGCAATGATAGATCTCAGTTCCAGCAGCAGGGATCGTTCGTCCCAGGTAAAATCGAGCCCCAAGAGAAGTAAAATCTCCTCGTCTAACCCGCATAAGAGCGATGTCTCGTCGCTTGTCAACACTGATAATCTTAGCGTCGTATTTAACTTCTCCAACTGTTCTGCCACTAATGACAGTCTCTTGTATGATTGAGGCGTCGGCATAGCGAATCACCCTTTTGTCAGTGCCATCGGAATCGATAACGTCGCTCACTTCTCGCAGCCCAGAGATGACGTGGTTCGCTGTAAGTACCCACGCGGATTGCTCACCCTCGACCAGCGAGAGGAAGATCGTACCGGAGCCCTGGTCACGACCGGCGAGTACGTTTACACTCACCCGCTGGAGATCCGGGCCGACCCGATTCGAGACATCGGCGCAGAGCCCCTGAACATAGGACAGCGACAGAATCACGAACGCCATGTAAAAGTGCTTGAACTTCATCTCTTCTCCTTATCTGAAAATGGTAGCAACGGGGACATACTTCGGTAGCTCCTGGCCTTCCTTGGCGCACCTCTCCATCTCGTCACTGAGAACGTCGCCTCCGTGCCTGCGACGCACCTTGGCGTACAACTCCATGTGCCTCATAAGCACCTCCTTAGTCATCTCCTTCATTATCTTCTCCTACACGGTGGTTTTCTCAAGGCACGCTTCCAGTGCGACTTCCACCCCCTTGAATCTGGCCTCGATAGCCTCGGTATAAAGAGGTTCATCTAAATCGAAAGTGCAATAAGCGTTCACCCCACCAAGCCATGTATCCAACCTCCAGAAGAGAGGATCATCATGCTTCGGGTGACGGTGGTCGCTGGGCCCTTGCCTGAGCAGCCACTCTACGCTGCCGCTGGCCCCCTTGGGGCGACTAATGTTTTCCTTTCCCCATTTTTCAGTAGCTAACAATCTGATTGACTTCACAACACTAATATAGGTAGCTTTACTCATGTCTCTTCTTCTCCTTCAATGGGTTCTTCAAGTATAGACAACATCTCATCGATCTCTTCGATCCTTCTCTTCCCTGTGCTGCGAGCCTTCCTCTGCTCGTCCAACTCCGAGTCTCCTTTTGATTCGACCTGATTGAATTTCGCGAGGAAGTCCTTGGGTTCATCTTGCGCCTGCTGATACAGCCAGTACGCGGCGTCATTGGGTGCAGTCGTCGGCTTCTCGCCCGTACGAAGATAATGACCGGCTGCGTTAATCGCCCACTTTAGATTCTCTCGGTGCGATAGGTCCTTTCCTTCGCATTCAACTTCCGGTGAAGACGATCCATCTGGTAGCACCGGAGGATGTGATTCCGGATTCGGATCATACGCCGAAACATCGTATTCACGAAATAACTTCTTCAGGCAAGCGTGATCCTTTGCGGCTTGGACACTTGCCTGGAGGTTACTGTACTTCGCGGCATTCACCAGTTCCTTGATTCGTTCCTCCCACTTCACATACGCCTTTTGGTCAGACCGCCAGAGCATAGAGCGACAACGCTTGATAAACTCCGTGACCTGTTGCTTCTGTGCTGTTGGCGTCATCAGAATTTTTCGTCGATGATCTCATCTATGACATCGCAGTACTCGTCCGGGTAGAGGTCCCATTTCCAGTTTTCTTCGCCGATCCAATCGTATAGCACGTCGCGCTGCCGCTTGTACCTCAGCATGAGACGAATGAACCTAAGAAGAAAGTAGAGGTTCACGAACGACAGGGCGATGATAATGAGGTAGTACGTCATCGGATTCTCCTCTATCCACGGTTAGTGCAGATCTTAGTTGGGGCCTCGCACCATCCGTACACGAACTTCGTCCGGAGGTGCTCGTACTTTCTGCGGTAGTGTACTGCCACTCCGACAGAGAGCAGCAGTAGGACGGCCAAGATACTCATCGGGCTCCCTCGGGGCCGGGGATCTCTTCACCGGCGAACCAATTCTTAATCTCTTCAAGGGTTGGCCTGGAAACGTAGAGCGAACAGTTAGACGGCCAAGGTGGGCTCGCAGGCGGCAAGAAAACCGACCCACCATTGAAGTCGCTTTCGACGCCGACGACCCTATCCACCGCACTCCTGAAGTCCTCGAAGGAATAGTCATTCTTGTCCATGAGCGACAAGGAGGCCCATACCTTCATCACGTCAGATAGCTTAACGTAAAGGGAATGATCCACTTCATCCTTGAGAGCCCCACACACACGTTCGAGTCTCCGGATGTTCGACTTGAGGCCGCAGGTATCCTCTGCATACTTGCGTTCGAGCTTCAGGTAGTTCTCCCTGAGTTTAGTGGCCTCGGCACAGGCAAGATCGTAAGCGTGCCCTAAATTGTTAGCGGTTACCTGGAGGGCATTGCGTTCATCGCAGGCTTTCCTGTGCTTCGCCTTCCATTGCGAGATACTTTCGCCCATGCTCCACACGACTTCGCGGTTAAACTGGCTACATCCATCGTGCTTCTTGCGGTTTTCTTGCAGCGCCTTGATCTCCATTCGGAGTTTAATGTTCTCCTCGTTCCGGTTCGCTAGGTCATCGGCGATAGCATCACGATCCCCGAGGATCTTGGCGTTGGTATCGACGCACACACCGTAGTCGCTCCTGGCGATCTTGAGTTCCTTCTTCGCCTCGAATAGTTCTCTGATAGTGGCCGACTGAGCACAAATCATACCCGCGTGCTCATCGACCTTGAAATTCAGGGCGATGACCTGATCGCCAAGAGTTTTGATATTCGCTTCTTTACCGAGGAGTTGCTTGTCCTTCTTGTCGATCTGGCCGTTTAGGAAGACGACCTGATTAGTGAGTTCGTCAATCCTCATCTCTGAACCACGCGGGACCGACTCTGCCTTACGCAACTGTGCCTTCAGATCAACGATCCGCTTCTTGGCATGATCGGCATACCCTTGGAGCCGTTCTTGTTCTATGTTAGAATCGGCGACGATCTTCTTTAGGTCAACGACTTCCGGCCAGCCGCGCTTGTACTCGTCACGCTCATCTGAAATCTCTTTGAGTTCCTTCTCTAGCCGTGAACACCTACAGGCCAGCGTCGTCACCTCATTCGACTTTTTATTGACGAGCTTCCGGAGGCGGTCGTTCTCCTCAATGGACCCGGGATTAGCGGGGAACTTCTTGTCGATTACATCACCAATGTCCTCGCTGAGCGCCTTATCAAGATCCTCCACCCTTCTGTTCAGGAAATCACTTCTCCTTGTGGCTCTTTCAAGTAGAGATCCTGTCGTCCTATGCTCAGACCTCTCGTGAGATAATGCTCTCTTGAGATCACCGACTTCCATCATGCGATCTTCATTCGCCGTGATGAGTTCTCTCTGGGTTGTTTCGCACTGCGCTTGCCAGTTGACCCTCTTCTTGAAACCAAACATATATCTCTCTCCTCTGTCTTCAGTAGGAATTGTCGGTAAGTAAAGACTCAACGGTGCGGCCCATGAAGGCAGCGACCGCTTCGAGTTGCTTTCGCATTGCTCGGTACTTCTTCTCATGGCCCCGGGCAGTAGCGATGAAGTTCCATCGGTCCCGCTCGATCTGGCTGATGGTTGCTTGGGACGGAAAGCCCAACAGGTTGGCGGCGTCCACTTGCTTCATGCCGCGCTTGGCCCGAGCAGCGGCGAAGTCTTGACCGAAGGAGTCCTGCATGGGCAGGGCTCCAACGATATTGGGCTCCGGCACCTTGATCGTGACCGGGCCCACGACAGGATCTTGAACGACCCTCATGTGGAGCTTCTCCGCTGCCGGCGGGCAGTCCTTCGCCAATTCATCCGGCTCTGGAAAGGCCGCGTCAGTCTCCATGTGCATCTTCTCGGCCTCGCTGGGCTTCCGCGGCATCGGGTAGTCGCCGTACGGGTTCTTTCCGGCGACCGGTGTGGACTCAAAGACAATCGGCACATCCTCTCGAACGACGCCAAGCGAATCGATAAGCGCCGGTTGAGCCGGTTCCATTGTCCTATTGGAACCCTCCTCCTTAGAGAAGGACGATGGCGCCGGCAGGAGCTTCGGTTCGTCCTTCGCGGCTTGCAGGATATTCCACCGCTCTCGCATTGTGTCTCCGTGCGGCCCTGACACGGCACCAGGGCCCTGCTCGTCAACCGGCTGCGCCGCGTCGGCGGCAGGGGGCACCTGATGTTCTGGTGTCTCCATCGTCCTATTAGAACCTTCCTCCTTGGAGAAGGACGATTGGTCCACGGCGGGTGAATTACAATCAGGGCCCGGATCGCACACATTGCAATTAGGCTCCGTCGTAAGTTCATCATGGATCTCGACTGTTCGAGTCTCTCCGGTGGGTGGTCCCTCGATCCCAAGTTCCTCCCGTGCCTTGGCAGCTTCTTCTTGGCTGACTCCATGCGGATGTCCATCAAACCACTGCGGCTTGTCGGTCTTCTGCTCAGGCTGTGGGCCGTCGTCGGCCTGGGGCGGGGGAGCCTCTGGCGGGTACCCCTTCATGTACTCCTCGAAGGTGGCACCATCCACCGGGTCCACGGCGGGCGGTATAGCATGCGGGTCAGGCCGCTTGTCGAGAGTCTCGAATGCCTCGTCAATCACCTCTTGAATCGGTCGAGTCTCTCCGGCATCGATACCCGCCTGGGCTGCCTCAACACCGGAGGAAAACCACGATGGCTCGTCTGTCTTCTGCTCGGGGTCTGGCTCCGGGGCCCCGTCATCATCCCATGGCCGAGACGCCTCGGCGGCCGCCGAATCGAAACGCTCAGGTCCGGTTGGGTCAGGCACCGGGTCCTCTAATCGTTCAGTCAGATCCTCTGGACTTGGAAACTTATGCGTCATCTCAATCTCTCCTCGATGTTCAGAAGCCGGCATCTTTGATCATGTCGTTTCGGTCGCCTTCTTCAATTCCAGCGATATTCAGTAGCTCGTTGTATGCGACCTCTCTCATGCAGACATTGATCTCTTCGAGCCTCCGCTCGATGTCGTACTTCGTGAGATCCTTCTTGATGTCAGAGGCGTAGAAGCAGCAACTCCCATGAATGTCGCCGCGGAAGACAGTCACCTGGGTAAGCGGTTCTCCGTGAACCTCGTGTGGCTCCAGCTTATCGAAATCCCATTTCTCGCGACCGAACTTCATGTCGGCGACATCCCCGATCCGGGCCAGCAACAGTTCTCTCTTGTCGGTCATCGATCTCTCCTCGGATGTGGTGCAGGGGCATTTACTCGTCTCTATCCATTATAGCATAGATCAAAAGCATATTCCCACATATTCTCCGAAGAAAACGAATTCCCGTCTGAGAATACGTCCTCTCCTTGGAACATGGAGAGGAGCCTGCCGGGAGATGCTGCCCAAGAAGCATGGATCTCCATGGAGCGACGTGCGCGCATGAGACCGGTCCCACCGACCCAATCCGTTGGGGTATCCGGGTACCGAGCATTTGATGTATGCGGTGCCCGCGGTTCTTGACGTAAGTCTCCCCCACCTACTGAACTCGTATTGAGCAGTGACATATTCCACTACCATAAGTGGATACAAGTGGGGACGTGGAAACCGAGAGCAAAGTGGATACTGTGGTGGTGGTAATTAGATAGATCTTCTGCCCGGGTATTCCTAAAACTAGTTTCTTTTGGGGGGTATCCTAAAATTGACCGGGAGCGCACTGTTCCACTTACCCACTTTGTACTCTTTTCTCTCTTCTCTCTCTCTCTCTCTCTCTCTATCTATATATATACAAAGGACTTAGGTATTTAGTCATACCCCCTATAGGTGGCAATAAGTGGAACTCAACTGTGCATAAAGTGGTAATTTCAGTTCCTCAGTAGTGGGGCCCCCCTATGTAACCATTTCGTATAGTATACCAAAATACTACCATTGGGGCCCCCTTGTCGATATGGGACCCTTCGATTTTTGCTTAGCTCTTTACGGGGCCTAAGTATCAAGGGACTCGGTAGGCTACCGGGTCCAGAAAAAAAACACCAGACCATTGGGGCCCCCCCAGACCATCCCAATTATCCACAGGCCCTTGAAAACAAGGGGGTCTCGCCCTGGGTGGCGTGGTGTGTGGCAAGAGCGATACGGTCCTGCCACACTATGCCCTGTATATAGTGGTGGGGCATGGTATACTACCACTATATATGGGATCACGCGCAGTGTAGTCAGTATGATGACACGAAATAGGGCGGCATATCACCACCTGTTATCACACTGACCACACTATACCGTATCACAATAGCGAATATCGCATACAAGGCCCATACACGGCCCGATACCACAAGGGCATGAGAATACGATGAAGGGCCTTGCATCGCAGCACAGGGCATCCTCTCGATACACGGGGGGCATTGTGAGGCATGCCACGGGCTGCAATCGGCACAACCCGACATAATGCAGGGTACAAGCCAGGATCTCCGCACCGCGACACCGGGCCGACAGTGCCGGCACAAGCCAGGACCTCGCACGAAGCCAGGGCATCCGGGACAGTGCAAGACCTTGACGCACACCGGCCGGGCTTCCACTCGCATCATGGGCCGCAAGCCCGGATCTCCGCCGGCGGCCGCGGCTTCTCAGTATACCTTGTATGGGGTGTGCCATCGGTTGTCTTGCCCGGCCGATGTGTCGCGGCCGCGGCATACCCTTGCCTAATCGTTGCAGACTACCCGAATCCGAGGAACTTTCCAGGATTATATTTGACAATCCGCGGAAGTATGATAGAATAGAGTGGAGGGCAAGACCGTTTACACTAACACAGGGGGAGAATGAGGCATGAGTGACACGAAGAACAAGCCGGCTTCTCTTGACGGCAAGGGAATACGCAGGGCCTTTTTATCTTGTGGGCTTCCGGTTGTAGTGTATCAAGGGCGGGTGTATCGAATGCCCTTGGAACCGACACCGCAGGTTGCCTTGCAAGATATCGGGCCCACGCGAGGGTTCCAGGATCTTTGGGACAGAGACAAGCGGTTGCCGATAGATGACATTGCCGAACCGGCTTGTATGTTCCAGCCGGACGGAGTGGGAGACCCGAAAGACACCTATGGGCAGGACATTGCCCAGTATTGACAAGGGGAGAATGAGGGATGAATGAGATGCGAAGTAATATAGAAGCACATTGGGATGAATTCTGCGATTGGCTTGAAGATAACTGTGATATAAGGCCACAAGATGGCCATGATACAGAAGAGTGGGAACAATGGTTTAATTGCTGGAATGCAGCACTTGACGCAAGAGAAGCAGAAGAACAAAAGGATAGGGAGAATGAGATATGAGAATCATGCGACTAACAACCGCAGAAAAGCACCAGCTATGCGTTGCAAGAGGTACCCTGAAATTGCAACCATCGATGGTTGCAATCATGGGAGGGCCTTCCCTACAGGAAGCCAGGAAGATAGTTCGCCACCTCACCGCCAAGCAGAATGGGCAAGGCATCTACAGGGAGAGAGAACAATGCGACTGACACCTGAACAAGCTAAGAGGGCGGAAGAAGCCTACAGAGGGCAGCTAGTGCAATCGCACAAGCTTGACAAGGGAACAAGGGCTTTACTTGTGGGAGTGTGCCCTACTTGGGGCAAAGTATTCGGGGTACAATCCGATGGCAGCCTGTCGGAAGACGGCTTATGCCATGGGTGCTATCGGCACCCATGCGAGTGTCTCCCAAACGATTGTAATTGTGACCCAAACTAAGAAGGGAAAATCATGCGAAGCGTAGCAGAATTTGACATTGTGGATCATGGAATAGAGGGGTCTCAGTACTTCCGCGGGTGTGGAGTAGCTCACACTGCATTCTCCGAGTGTGCAACGGGTGTCGGGGATAATCCTGCGGAAGCTATCGACGATTGCCTTGAAATGATGGCACAAGCCGATGTAGAGACAGAGGGCATGGAAAACAGGATCATGCAAGAGTTAGGCTTGACGGAGCTTCCAGTGTCTCCGTCGAAATGTCACGGGTGCGAGAATGCAGAGTATGCAGGGGCAATGTGCGAGGGAGAAAGATGGAGCCCCTGCGAAGCTTGCGAAGTTCACTATTTTCTCTCTATCCTTTACAATCTGGGAGACTGATCGATGAACGTTCTAACCAGAAATGAGCTTGCCTTGATAGCAAAAGTTGAGCTTGCCAATAATGGCGGCTTCACGCTAGACCTTGACGGGTCGAAAGCTGTAGGCAGCCTATGGGCTGTTTCCGTCCAAGGCAAGGAACAAGTCTACCCTGGCAGACCCAGCTTGCATGAGGTGCGGGCCTACCTTGATCGGTTTCCGTATTTCGGCGGGGCCTACTTCGGCGGGTGGTACGATAAGGCGAAGAACGTAACGTACCTTGACCATACCCTCTTGTTCTCCCAGAAGCATACTGCTATGATGGTTGCAAGGGAGAATAAGCAGAAAGCTATCTATAACCTGGAAACTGGGGAAACGGTTGATTTTTCAATCGGAGATTTGCCATTAGTGTTCGATAAAGATGGAGCGTTAGTTGAGCCGGCCGACGATAGTAAAACCATCATTGTAAACTTAGGAGACTACTCCGCAACTGGAGTTGAAAATATCCCAGAGGGGTATGTAGTTGAAATGCGGGATTATGATTGTCTCGGTGACTGGGAGAAAAAGGGAGTAGATAGGCAAGGGAATACCTACGAATACATTGTATTTACGCCACAAGAAGGGGCGGGGAATCCCCTGCTACTTGCGGCCGAACAAGCTTTTTCGCTACTTTGTTCCGAGGACAATCCGAGGTATCAAGATTGTATAGATACTCTCGATGTAGCCATTCAGACCGAAAGGGAGAACCGATGACACCATTCAACAATGCCGCACAAGTAGAACCCGAAACCGGGGCCTACATTGCCCACAGGGTTATTCTGGAGTGTACCGAAACCGGGAAAACCCGTGAGGCGAAAATGTCAGGGCCCTTGCCGTTTCTGGAAGTCTATCACGCCTATCGAGTTGCCCTGCAATGCCGCAGGAAAGATGATAGGCCCCTCGCTGCAACACTATGTAAGGGCGTTTGCCGAATCATCTACTAACACAAGGGGAAGTGAGGGATGAAGTTAAGCTTCCACGAATTCGTATCGGAAGAACTAGCGAACAAACAGCGTAGAAAATGGGAGGGAATGGGGTATCGTCCTTCATCTGTTTTCAAGACAGAGCAATTCACTTGGGCATTCTATATGACGCCCTATCGTGCTATTGTCTAACACAAGGGAGAATGAGCAATGCAGATTATTAAAGCGGAACGTGGCAGGCTTGACGTATCAGAGAAAGAAGATTACTCGTATTGCCTCACAAGGACAATCCACAAGCACGAACCGGAGGAAATGAGATTGTATCGTGCAACCTACAGTCTGTCTTGTGGTGTGCGTCAAGTGTACGTTATCGCAGAAAGCCCAGAGGGTGCTTGTTCGCAGGCCGGTTGTGTGCTTTACAGATTCCTGAACCTACAAGATATTAAAGGTCGGCCGGCTATCGTTGCAGACTGTGTGGAGCGGGTTCCGTTCGGTATCCGCGGATGGAGTGACATTCAATTCTAACACAAGAGGAAACCGATGGACGTAGAATTTATCATCGCGTACGAAAATGGCGAGCTTGACGAAGAAGCCACCATAGCGGGCTTCCAAGCCGGAATAGATTCCGGACTTGTCTGGAGTCTACAAGGACACTACGGTAGAACCGCAGCCGCACTTATCAAAGCCGGCTTGTGTCGGCAGAAAAGGGGGGAAGTATGACACCGCAGACTATTTTCGACATTATGCTACGGGTTGCCGAAGAGTCTAATAACGAAATTCGCTATTCTCACAAGTATTGTGAGCCCGGGTATGATACTCCGGAATGCGAAATTATCGCGTTTGCAAACTGGAATACAGGAAGCCGATTTATCCCAGACTATCCGGGCGGTGTGCTTCCGAGATCCGCCCGTGCGAAGCTATGGGCACATAGAAAGCTTACGGGTTTCCGGCTTCCGGCTCCGCCAAGCTGGAAAATAAACAGGTGGTCCGGCAAGCGGTCGGAAGATCAGACAATGCCGCGGATCTGCCGAATTCTGGAGTATTATGGGATAGAGTGCGAGTGGGAAGATGAGTGGACAATGTGCGATGATTGCCACGGGGCAATACGCACACGGCCCGATAGCTATGGCTGGACAAGATCGTACTGGGAGGATTGCGAATACGGGGAGCCCCAGTGCGAGGATTGCATGATGGAAAACCCAGAAGCTTACCTAGAATACTTGGAAGGTGACCCACGCCGGGCCTTGACGATGGACCTTGACCTTGAACAATGCGACTATGTTCATCTCGATGAAGAGTGGGAACATGGATTGCATGAGGGGCAAGCCGACAGCCCGGAAACCGTTGCCGAAAGCTTGCGAAAGCTGGGAGTGGAACGGTTCATCTTCGCAATCGACGGAGTGGGGCAGTTTGATTGTCACTTTTCCGTATGGGTGCATGAGTCTGAAGTGCCGAAAGTAATCGGGCGGGATAGCTTAGAAAGCGTACCCCCGGGACCTTCCCCTGCTGAGAAGTGCAAGAGGGCCTTGCAGGAAGCCAGTATTGCGTTAAACAATTCGCAAGGGTAGCCCGCCCTTGCCGGGAGTGCGGGACCTTCCCCCGGGCCCTGCATTCCCCTTCTTACTTCCCCTTTCCCTTATCATCGGAGAATCTACAATGCAGAAGCTAGACAGCTTCACGCAAGCTTATCTGGAGTGTATGCTATGGTGCGAAACAGACGAAAAAACGCCGGAGGGCGGAGAACCCTTTGACAAAAACTACAGCCTACAGGACCTTGCCCCGGAAGCGTTACAGCAAGCGGTTGACGATTGCAAGCGGTTCCAACGCGAGAATTCTAAGGCCCTCTTGGAAGCCGACTATGGGCAACCAGACTACACAGACGAAGAAATGCAAGGGCATGATTTCTGGTTGACGCGAAATGGCCACGGATGCGGCTTCTGGGATGGAGACCTACGCGAAGATATCGGCCAAGAGTTGACGCAAGCCGCCCATAAGTTCGGGGAGTGTCACCCGTATTTGGGCGACGATGGCAAGATCTACCTGTTTTCGGGGTAACCGGGGTAACCGGGGAAAGTTCGGGACCCTAGCAACCCGGCAAAGCAGGCCAGCAGAGCAGGCCAGCGGGATTTTCTATTTGACAATGTTTACACGGCATGGTATAATAGAGTGTAAAGCAAACGTCTAAAGGGAGTGATCGAGACAAAACCGGCGGGGGTTGTTGCCGAAGCCAGCAGTGAAATACAAGCAAACAAAAGCGAGGTGCAATATGAAGTGACAAGCAAGCGGTGGCCCGTAGCGAACCGCCGGAAGTCGCGACCCGGCCGGGCCCTTGTGTTCCTGTTACCGACTTCGACCCAAGGAGAATGAAACCATGCGTACCTCAGAAGCTTCGGCAGCCGCCGGAAGAATCGCCAGGCGAGCAAGCCAAGGAACAGAGAAGGGAAAAGAGCAACATAAAAAGCGGTCAGAGAAATACCGCAAGAAAACGCAAGACGCAGAAAATGGCGGAAACAGGTGGACCGACCGGCAGATTGCGTTGGCCTTTAATTCGGACTATACCGATTCCGACATAGCCTTTGCACTTCGCAGATCGACCGCCGCCGTTGTGAGTGCCAGGATCAGGTACGCCACAAAAGCCCCGAAGGATTGGGCGTCAAAAGCAAGTAAGCGTATTGAAGCCTGACTTTTCGCTTTCAATTTCCGTTTCCTTTCATTTCTTCAGGAGGTTTAGCGATGGCACATTTCTACGGTACGCTACATGGCAATCGTGGCGAGGCATCTCGTTGCGGATCTAAAGGTTCCGGAATGGTGACCTGTTGTGCGGCTTGGGGCGGTGCAATCCGCTCTTATGCTTGGGTGAACTCCGAGGGCGTTGATATGGTCCGCGTCGAAAAGGTGCAATGGCAGGGCGTCGGTGAAACCCGGCTTTTGTACGAAGGCCCTATCGGACACACCGAAGGCTTACCGGAGCAATTCGGCCGCCCAGAAGAAGAAGAGGCCGACCCAAAGCTGTACGAAAAGCGGGATGGGTCATGGTGGCTGAAAGGCCGTCCCGTGGGGCCAGTTCGCGGCCCGTATGCTACCCTAGCTTATGCGAAGGAGGCCCGCAAGGTGGAGGAAGCACGGTTGGACTCCAAAAAAAGGAGAGCCACCCAATGCCGGAAGTAGAAAAGCGGGCCGATGGTTGGTGGATTGCGGGCTTGCAGGACGTGCTAGACTGCGGCCCGTATTCCACCAAGGCAGAGGCGGAATCAGACCGGCGGGGCATCGAGAGGTTCCTGAAGTACGAGAATCGCAAGGGCTTTATGTCGGTAGACAGCAAGCCAGAAAGGTAGGCGATGATGATCGACCGAAAGGAAGCTGAGAAGATCAGACGCAGGATCAACACGCACGAAGAGTGGTTGCACGTCACGAATGAGGAAAAGTCGGCATGCGAGCAATTCGAGTTCGCACACAGCAAGCCGGAGAGATATTTTCTCTACGTCAACCAGCAAAACAAGCTTGCCACAACTTGGATGGGTGACAAGCTGGGGGCCGTGACCTTTGGGCGGCTTTGGCGGGATAACTTCGGGGGCACCCGCATCCCCATAACCGTCCTCGGTATCAACGGAGTAAGGTACCATGGGACCTGCTACACGTCGGCTGGCGAATATGTCAGGATTACAGCGTATAAGAACCAAAGCAACCCAGAAAGGTAAGCGATGGCGAAACGGAACCCGAACAAACGCGAAGCTGCCCGCCGGAAGGTACAGAGGCAACTTGAAAATGCAAATTACACGCCCATGGTTGCTTCGCTGCTCTCCGAAATGCTGATTGTCCTAGCGGAGAGTTCAGTAATCCACAGAAATAAGGTCTTGCAGGTATTCAGTAAGGCCGCAAATCAAAAGGTCCCCTGGCCCATGGTCGGAAGGAGAAGCTGAAATGACTAGAGAAGAATGGCTTATGTTTGGTATCAGTCAGTTACGGGATGAGTTCCGTGCGAACGGAGCCCCGGTTCCTCGTAAGATCAGGGCCTCGTGCTCCTGGCCGTCGAAGGGTGCCCTGGCCCAGAAGAAGCGTGTCATCGGCGAGGCATGGAGCAGCGAGAACAGCGGCGACGGAACCTTCGAGGTTTTCATCTCGCCCGTACTGAAGAAACCAGTCGAGGTTCTCGGGACTCTTGTCCACGAGCTTGTGCATTGTGCCATTGGCATCGACCAGAAGCACAACAGCAGATTCCGGGCTCTCGCTGTGCGTATGGGCCTCGAAGGTAAGATGACTGCTGCCGTAGCAGGTGATGAACTCGCGAAGCGGCTCCGGGTCATCGCGAAGGATGCAGGCAAGTACCCCCACGCCGAACTCGTGCATTCCAACGCCCCGAAGAAACAGGGCACGAGGATGCTGAAGCTTCAATGCAACGAGTGCGGATACACTGTTCGTACCACGCAGAAGTGGGTCGATGTCGGGCTTCCGACTTGCCCCTGTGATGCTACCCTGTACCTAGCGGAGGAGGAGAACTAATGGTGCGTGTAAACGACCTCGGGCAGAAAGTCGCGTGGATCTATTGCCGATTTTCGCCACGCCCAAATGCAGGCGAGTGCGAGAGCAACGACAAGCAGTACGAGAGATGTACTGTCTACGCCGACCAGAAGAACTACTTTATCGCCGGCCGATATGAGGACGCCGCGAGATCCGGCAGTGAACTACATCGCCCTGGCCTCATGGAGTTGACCGGCTGCCTGAAGCCGGGCGACGTGCTGGTGGTCAACAGCCCGGACCGGCTGGCCCGCGACCTGAGAGTCCACCTTGCAATCGAGGAACAAGTCGAGGAGACTGGGGCGACAATCGAGTATGCAGACGGAACTGTCAGCGATAACACGCCAGAAGGAAAGCTTCAACGTGGCATTATAGCCCTCTTCGCAGCGTACGAGCGTGATCGAATCAAGCTCAATACGAAGAGAGGGCTTGATAAGAAGCGGCAGAACTGCGAGCGAACCACCGGCAAGATACCGATAGGATGGAAGCTAGATCCGGAGGACCCGAAGAAGCTCGTGCGTAATTTCACAGAGAGAAACGCGATTATTTTCGCGTGTGAGTTGCACGTAGACGGATACAGGTCTGCTGGTATAGCCAGGACGCTCGGCACGCTGGGCCTGTGCCGTGGAAAGCCATGGAGTCCTCGCACTGTCAGACACCTGATTCGGAAGCATTCTTTCTGGGCGGGTCCCGGCGGGGATCTTGCCTTGGAGCCGGATCATCCTTAGCGTACCAGCAGAAGAACTTCTGGCCCGGCAAGTCGCCGGGCTTTTTTTGTTCCTTCTTCTCTTTAGAAGGCCGATCTGACATTGTGGCGACCTTTCACTAGGGCCTCGACGTGCTGGAGCAGAAACCTCGCTCTGTTCGCACGCTCAGCATCGACGAGCCACGAGCGAGACCAGTTGCCTCGCGTCCGCGTGATCCGAATTAGCGGTGAGTCAGCCATTGTCTCGACGCTGAATTGTGACCTTCTTTCCTTGTCTGGGTATAGCATATCGAGGCACATCTTAATCTCTGTCTTGATCTTATAGATCATTCCTCGTACTCCTTTTTGTATCGCTCCAGGCGCTTTTCTAATAGTGGTATTTCTTTCGCTAGAAATATCTTTCTGTGTTTTTTGGCGTAAGGAACCCGGCACATTACACAGTGAATGAAGTCCTCGGCACATCTCCTTATACTACTGTTGAATTCCTTACCGCACCCAACGCAACGGGGCCTTGGCATTTGCCCGCTGTGCAGATATGCCTCGGCGCAGGCTTCTTTATCCTGGGAGATGTCTTGAGTCACTCTTCGTACTCCTCTTCGTGGATGTGTTTCGGGATGCCAACGTGATTCAGGGTGATGCAAGGCGAGAAGTCGGTAAGCTGGGCACGCAGAACTCGGACCCCGTACTCAGCGAGCCGAGTGGTGAGCTTGCCGGTCAGGCTCCGGTTAGTCTTTACCCTCTCTTCGGTTAGCTCGACCATTGGCTTCGACGTGATGAACGCACAGAATACGGCCATGGCTTCGTCAATAATGGCCCCCTCTACGTCATCGGTGTTGATCAGGGCCTTCGTGACGGCATCAGGATGCCGGTTGAACTCGTACCGGAGCATGCCGCCAACAGCCACCACCTTGTAGTCCAGCGTCGTGAGAGACTGAGGCGGGAGGTCGGCGGTCTGCACGTTACCTGGCCGGCAGTAGAACGAGGTCCAGATCGGCCAGAAGATGTGGATGCCTGGCTTCAGTACCTTGACGCGGCGACCTCTCTTAATGCACACGCCGATGTCGGTACACTCCAGATGCCGTATCCGGGGAAGGAGCTTCCCGGCTGTCTGCATCATCTCCCCGAACCACGTCAATGCGCTAGTCATTTTTTGTCCTCCAGCCTGAAGACTTGCCCGCCGAGTAGCACATGCCCATGCGGTATTACAGGATCATAGAAAGCCTTCATGCTTCTGTATGTGATACGGTCACTCCTCTCTCTCGCCTTTTGGGCCGCGAAGAGGTTTTGGAACATCATTTCCAGGAAATACTTCGTGCATAGCTGGTAATTGGAATTCCAAGGCCGCGGAACGAGAATCGCCTGCCCGCCTGCCCTGAGGAACGCATCGACGTTCTTGTCTGAGTCATCGATCAGCAGGGCGTCGGGCGAGGCGCACAGATGCTTTGGGCTGCCGATGAGGAACTGATTGCGTAGCCACACAGGGAGATTCTCCTTCATCCACTCCATCTTGCCGGCTGCGCACTCAGGGTCGTCAATCGGGGCAGTGAGAACGCAGACGTTCTCCCTGCCCACTAGCCTCGCGGACTCCACGATGAGGAAACCGAACTCCTTGCTACGCGGCAGTTCGGCCCACAGCGAACGCGGGATTGCCTCCCAGAATTTCTTGACCGTGAAAAGCGGCTCTCCGGTGTCGATGAAAAGTGGGTGATCGACAATCATTGCATTCGCCTGAGCCACGATATCGAATCCGTGCTTTGGGTTAAAATCCTCAAGCCCGCATGCCCTGCACCCAACGTGCCGCAGTGCGGTCATCGTAAACTCAGCAAGTACGTCATCGAGATCGAGGAAGATCTTAGTCGGTAACATGGCTATTTGTCTCCTTGGAAGCTAACAACGGGGCGACCCAGCTTGTTGTTATCGCCATCATCGCGGCCCTCGTTTGTAACCAGAGCGGAAATTGCCCCAAGCCCCTCGTCGAAGCAGGTGACGCCCTTAGGCGGGCGGTCGTCGCCCTTGTTGTGCGTGTCCTTGTAGTGGACCAGGAAGAGGAGGTTACACATCGCGTGATCCAGGTGATGCTCTCCGCTTTCCTGGTCGCAGTCCTCGCCGCAGTACCACCACTTGAACAGGTGCCTGAGCATGCAGTCCATGGGCGTTGACCACTGACCACCCTTCGCCCAATTCCAAGGGGCGTACTTCCTGGCACCCCACATCAGCACCCTTGCCGTCCCGGCCAGCAGGTGAAACGGAACGAGCGACAGCATGATCTTGCCTCCGTTCTTGCGGGCACAGGTCCCACGCTCAGTGCTGTCGATGTTGCCCTCGGCGAACTCTTTCATGCTCTCTCCTTAGTAATCATTCTATAGACTGGTACTGTTTTCTCTTGGCCGTTGATGGCAGTTCGCAACGCCCTCCCCTTCTCGCATTTGCCATCTTCCAGGAGCCCTTTGAGCCGCCTAGTGATTGCATCGTGGCTCATATTAAATGCACAGGCTAGCTCCTTCGCTGTCTTGCCATCTTCTAAGTATGGAAGTGAAGCAAGTGTATTGGCTGGTGCAGTTCGCCTTATCTCTTCTCGCCACGCATCCATCGAGGCATCCGGAATGCTTTCTGTTACGTGCTGTGAACAACGCATATTATACCTCCAAGGCGGTTGCTCTTTGCGACTTCAGGGTGTCTCTTACACAGACCCAGTTATCCAGCTTGCCACGGTCGCACTCGAAGACGATGAAGCCGAAGTCAACGATTCCACTGCATCGGCGAGAGCCGTACTTGGAACCCATGGCCTGAAGTGCGGGGGTCGTCATGCGTAGCATAGGCTTCATTGCCGTGTCGCCACAGAAGGCATGGTAGTGTACGTGGCTGCGAATCAGCACGTCAGCCTCGGGGATCAGCCCACGCTCGGCCCACAGGTTAGCCCAAAGCGACTCCTTGTTGATGGCAGTATGCCGGCCGTGAGGGATTCCGCTGGAGCCGACTTGATGCTTGAAGTCGAAGACAACGCCTGCACAGTTCACCCATTCATGGCTGCCGATCTTGTTGGCCTTCAGGTCGCGAGCAATCTTGTTCTCCCAGTCCTCTTCGTCTCCGGTATGATAGCCAGTGCCATAGGTCATCACTAGCTTGCAGTCCTTCCGATTCTTGGGCAGTGTCTTCTCGATGCACTCCACGGCTATCTCGCATTGCTCCTCGCGGTCTGCCGTGATCTGCTCGGTGCCACCACTCCGCTTGCCGGCGCCATCGATTGCGTCACCGTTGACCACCACACAATCATAGGGGCCGTACTCCTTGATGTGCTTGATGTACCACCTCCATGCCTCTTTCTGTACGGAGGAGAGCTTGTCACGCTTCGAGCGTACCGCAGACCCAGTGGCCTTCGTCTGCCACCGAGGAGGCGTCAGGCCAATAAGATGCCCGCAGTGAAGGTCAGAGATAACAAGTAGCCGCTTCATCGTGGTTGTCCTCCGGGTAACTTATCGTAAATTGCAGAAGCCCGCTTACTGATGTCCTCGATAACCGGGTCCATGGAACTCATTTCCTTGTGGTACCGTCGCAGATCGACAATGACCCTCTTGATCTCCGGCATGAGCCTGTCCGCTGCCCTCACGGACCTCTCTTCCTCTTCGTCCACTTCCTCTGGGCTACATAAGACACACGGCCAGAGGATTACCATCCCGCCGCACACCGGGCACCTTCTTTTCTTCCTGAGCTTTCGGAATCTTGACGGAGGATCAGGGCGACTACGGAGACTCGGATATTCCCTTATCGTCCTGATAGTCAACGCTGAGACCCCAGTACGCCTGTGGATCTCACCCACGCCGACGCCCCTGGCGAGTAGTTTCCTTACGCTGACTTCCTTCTTGATCGAAATCATTCGCCTCTCCTACTGGAGTCTTGAAATCGTGAGTTCAACACGCGGGAACAATTTGTCTACGGAAAACTTAGGCTCCCCTCTCTTCATCCGCTCGTAATCATCATCGTGTACGAGACCGGCGTCGACTATGCCATCGTACGCTGCCTTGATGCTGCCCATGGCGTTATCCTGATCCCTTCGCCGGCTGTCCTTGAAGTAGAATTTAGCCTCCACTCGGCATTGAAGCCACGGCATGGAGTCCAGGAGCGCTTCTGTGACAGCCTCGCAAGCCAACCGGCGGTAACGCCTTATCGCTGCCGCCTTCATCATTCGCCCACCAATGCTACCGACCGTCTCGTTCGGCTGTAGCACCTTGTTGGGCAACGGCAGGGCAATCCAGACTACTTCCTCAGTCATCTTTGCTTGACTCCTTGAGGTACTTGGCGTAGTTCTCTGGCGTGAAATAGTAGAATGTTCTCCCTACGGATACCTTGACGATGTCCCCTGCTTCAGCGAGGTCGGCGATTACCGCGTCACGTTCCCTCTGATTGTAATACTTGGTGTTGTGCATGAGAGTTCTGTGCCTCACGCCATTCACGCCACCCTTTTCTGACATAGCGATAATCTTCTGCTTCCTTGCTTCAAGCTGGCTGGAAACGATGAACGGAAGGACCGTCTTCTCAAAGCCATTGAGTAGGTACTCGACAAGCTTGCAGGCATAATTGGCGTTGCCGGCTGTTATTGTCGGCTCATCATAACTCTCTCCGCAGGCGACGATCAGGGCCAGCCGCCTAGCATTCTCTTCTGCTTTCTTCCAGAGGCACCCGACCTTCTGGTCACGCTTCGCGACTCTATTCGCCTTATTATCTAACGCGATAAAGATTTCGTTAGCTTCCTTTGACGCGGGGACTATGATCTGCTCGGGGGGGACCTCTTGTACTGCCCCGGTCTGACTGTGGAACACGGCGAACTTCCCAAATTCAGAATTCTCGCCGTTCTCGTCTACCCCTGGCCTTCTCGTGAACCACTTCTGCACGAGCTTCACGACATCTTCGGTCGGCGGCGCACTTGTCGGCAGCTTTTTATCGCGGTTCTTTTCTGCGTCCATGGCTGTGAACATCAGGCACCTGCCAAGCCATCCGTCGTCGATTTCCCTTGGGTCGAGGCCCTCAGCGAACCTCAGTATGCTCGATGTGCCATAGATAGAAAGACACGGCTGCACGATAGTCCTCACGTTGTCCTGGTCGGCGTACACTCGACCGAAGTACGTGTTGCCGGCAGAAGAGTACAGCTTCATCAGGGTGGAGATGACTTTCGCTGAATAGCTGTCCTTCTTTGCACCTATGGCTGTCAGCAGGAAGCCGATCTCATCGAGCAAGAGAAGACTGGCCGGTTTCTTGCTTACTAGCTCCTCTAGTCCGGAGTCAGATCCGATATCAGTCCCGCCGATCAGGTCGCCAATGCCTGCGTCACGACATAGGTCACTGATCTTATTGATCGGGTGCTGCTTACCGGCAGAGGAGCCGGCTATGCCCATGCAGTACACGTTAGTTCGCAAGCCATCGATGTCCGCAACCTTCCGACCGAAGAGTGTACCGAGGAACGACAGCGAACACGCAAGCGACAGCATAGGCTGCCTGCATAGTGCCGTGTCATTGATCCAATCGCAGAGGACTCCAAGCAGGCCGGGTGGGTTCGCGAGTAGTGCGTAATTAGAGTGCGGGGCCTCCTTTTTCACGATGACAGCGAGATCTCCCTTCGGCTCAGGGGCCTCTTCCTCTTTCGCGGAGGCGGCCTCCGCGATGAAGCTATCGATATCGAGCATACTCGTATCGACATCGCCCGCCTGGAATGCCGGGTCATCCTTGAGCCAGCAGTACGGCTTATTGGGCGGCTTCTCCCGTACTTGCGTAACCTTCCTGAAGAAGTCATTGCCATCGGCCGTGACGCGGAGATCCCAAGGCGGGTTACAACGGGGGTTGTACTCATTGGCGAGAAGGATAACTGCCTGCTCGTTGGTCAGCCCGAAGCCCCAGACCATGGCCGTGGCGGCAGTGAACAAGGCACTGTGCCCGCCTTGCCCCTGGACCGCCGGCTCGCAGGTCGCCAGGTAAGTGCTTGCACGCTCCAGGGTCTCTTTGCTGGCCGGCGGCTGTACTGGAGCAGGGGCGGGCTGCGGCGGTGACGGCCTGGTGGTAGTAACCGTCGGCCACGTCGCCGGCCGCATGAAGTCTGGGAACTCCGTCAGCTTGACTTCCCACGGGGCCCGCTCGTCGAGCCACTCGTACGCCTTGCCGTTCGGGTGAATCGACGGGGCGATGACGATATAGGTTCCATCGCTCTTGATCTCGACGCCTGGCCGGAACTTCGTCGCATTCCTCGGCGGGTCATCTGTCTTATAGAGTACATGGAGACCACCCCTTGGAGTCTTTGCGGTGACGGTTCCGGGGAGTGGCGGGAACTCCTTCATCGACGCATACCCATCGATATCCCTCTCGTCCTCAAAGTCGATGTCTATCGCGTAGACCCCACTGCCCGGCCCGCAGGCGAGGCCGATGTTCGCATTAGGCCACTTGCCCCACCACGCATAAATCTGGGCGAGATCTGAGGTCGCATCCTTTACGCCATGCTCCGTCATTGGGTTCTTCTTTCCCGGGACGCACGGGAAGATCTTCCATCCCTTACTTGCGTAATGCTCGGCAGCTTTCGTCAGTTCAGACATCCTTCTCCTCCCAGTATTTCCTCAGTGAAATCAGGCAGTTCCTCGCGAGAACCAGTGCATCTTCTGGCTTCATTGGCTCCCATAGCCACCATTTTCCGTTACTGGAACGTTCGCCGTATAATGCGAGCCTATACGTTACATGGTGTATCTCCATCGTTCTCCTCCGGTAGAGGTTGATTATAGTCCGTGACCCTGTAGTATTTGCCTTCCTTCTTGACAGTGATCGTCTTCGTCCATTGAAGGAGACTGTCGCAGAGCCACATATTTTCGAGTGCTTCGTTGACTGTCATTATGTCATCACGCTTCTTAGTGCCGAAACGCTTTCGCCACCATACCTGAGCCATCCGACCGGGGTAGCCCGGGTGATCGAGGCAGATCCACTCCCTGAAGATCGACATCCCACAGCGGTACTGCACACGCATGCTATCCGGGGAGCCTAATTTAGGGTGCCTCGCGGCATGCACGGCATCTACCTTGTGGATCTCTGGCTGCCCAGAGAGGATGGACTTCCTTGAAGCTTTGTCGGCGTGCATCCGACGCTCCTTCTCTTTGGCTTCCAGGCGTTTGATTTCTTTTTTGGGAACAACCCATCCGCATCTCGGGCATGAACCGAGGGCTCGGCTGAAAGCTTCGCGGCACTGTTTGCAGACAACCAGTATAGTCGGTGCTCCGTGGAGAAGATCAATAGGCCCGTGTTCTTCAATGCAGCCGCCGAAGTCGAGAACGAGGCAGTCGGACTTCGACGCATGAACGCGGAGACCTCTTCCAACCATCTGAGAAAAGAGCCCGGCGGATAAAGTCGGGCGGAGGAGTACGATACAATCGATGTGCCGTGCGTTGAAGCCCTCGGTATAGACGTTGACGTTGCAGATTGCCTGGAGTCTTCCGGCCTTGAAGTTGGCCGCGATCCTGTCTCTTTCATCCTGTTTCGTTTTTCCTGTGACGTAAGGGGCAAAGATACCGTACTTACTGAGTTCCTTCGATACACGCTTACAGTGCTCTATGTCTACGCAGAAGAACACGATGGCCTTCCGCTTCTCAGCCCTAATGAAGTGGGTAGCTTCAGCTACCGCTCGGCCGATGACCGCATTTTGGTTCGTGGCTTCTGCAAGACTTGTGAGAATATAGTCGCCTCCGGAATTGCGCTTAACTTCCCCAAGCTTCGGTTGAGACGCTCCAACTTTCGAGCGGAGGGAGCACAGGTATCCGTCGCCAATAAGGTCTCTAAGGTTCGCCTCATAGCATACCTCGTTAAGAATGTGGTCCTTGTGGCAGATCTGGCCGCCCTGCATCCGGAACGGCGTAGCCGTGAAGCCGATAACTTTCAGCCTGGCGTTCCATTGCCTCGTATCACTGATGAACGACCTGTACTTGCCCTCACCCTTGAAGGGGATGCGATGGGCTTCATCGACTATGACGGCATCCCACGGTGGGAACTCGCCAGATTTCTTGTAGATCGAGTCAACAGATGCGTACAGGATTGATGAGTTCCAGTCTCTCCGCTTGAGGGCGGCGGAGAAGACGCCAACGTCGAGCCCCGGAGCGATGGTGTTAAGTTCGGCGGCATTCTGCTCGATCAGTTCCTTGCGGTGAGCCAGGATGCAACAGCGAAACCATGGGGCGTCCCTCTTCCACTTCTGAATGATCCATGCGATCAACGCAGACTTTCCGCCGCCGGTCGGAATGACGACACACGGGTTACTCTCTTTCTCGCAGATATGCGAGTGGAGGGCTTCTAGTGCTTCAGTCTGGTAGGGGCGTGGGATCATCCAAGCCTTTCCTTGAGCCTGAAATCAATCATCATTCAACTCCTGTAAAATCTTTACACTTTAATTTAGCGATAACTCGTTTACCGTTTCGTCCGAATAACTCTACCGTTGGACGCATAACGATACCTTCCGCTATAAAGTCACCCCAGCGAGATCTGAAGCCATTCTTAACGAGCCTCACGGCGTCAGTCAAGGTACCACGACCAACACGCGGTACGATGGTGATTCCAAGTGCATCCGCGACTTCCGCGACGGCTTTTCTCTCAAGCCACCAATTACCAACGCGGATATCAAAGAGTACAAATTGTTGCGTGGAAGAGTAATTTCCACCACCCTTCTGAATCCCTGCTCCGTATCCCTCGCCGTAGAGACAAGCGCCGTCTGGAAATTGCTCATGCAACCTATCTTGCCGCGGAAACAGTTTGCTCAGTTGCTCCACGAGCTTAGCTGGAAGTTGTTCATTGTTGGTTCTTCCGCCAAACACAACGTCTCCACTCGAAAGAGATATGACGCGAATGTTTGTTCCATCCACTTTTTCAGTGAAGCCCCAAATGTTATCCCAGAGGTACCCAAACTCCGGCCTTGAATACTCTCCAACCAAGAGCGTCTTGTGTTTAGTGGCAGGGTCACGCTTGAATATCGTGTGGATCTTGTGGTATGGTTCTATCATTCAACTCCTACTCGGATTTCGGCTTGTTGCTTTAGAATCGGGCGAGGCATCTTCCAAACTATCGCGACCCGCCCCCCAGTGCGTTCAACTGCATCGTACTCCGTTGTTCGCTGCGTCGTGACAGGCTCCAGCGTACGGAGATCCTCATCGTACATTTCCTTCCATGCGTCGAGAAGATCCTCGGGCTTTCCTCTCCATGGGATTCGGCAGTCCTCCTCCGGATATCGCGTCGTGATCGACTTATAGCAGTCCTTCGCCTTAGCTCCGAAGAGATTCTTCGCTGTGTTGAACACGTCGCTCATAAGGGCTACCGGAGTAAGTACCATGAGTTCTTTGCTGTCCACGTACGACGCAGCCTTGCCGTGCCGCCACTTGCCGCCGTCCCTGTTTGTGAACTCGATCCATTCTGTGCCGTCCTCGTCGGTTCCGTGGTCGGTTGGCTCCGCAAAATAGATCAGCCCTGGGAGGACAAGATGCCCGTCGCAGATCTCCTTCTCTGGGCATCCTACTCCTGTTCGCCGGCACGACCAAAGGGCTTTCCCTTCCCCTTCCGTGATCGGCGTTGCGTGACAGCATTGCCGGCACGAGAGCGATGGGATTGGGAGCACTGGGGTCTCGCAATCATTGGGGAAGCAAAGGGCTTTTGCGTCGCAGAACTTGCAGACCCAGAAGTCTGATCTGTCAGAGATTCGATCAGGCGGCGCTGTAGCCTCGATAATTCGCCTGGCCTTCTCGGCGAGGCAAAGAGCTTCTTTCTTATCATAGCTAACTCGCTCTGAGTAAATTTCATCGGTATCCTTATTGACTGCGAGGTACAGGGCTCTTTTCATTTCGGTTAGCTTCATCTCGATCATCACTTGAGCATAATGCTCTGGCTTCGCCTCCTTGAGGCCATCCTTCACGACCTTCTTCCACGATTTGGCGTTATGCGTCTTATATTCGCCAACGTGCCAAGTCTTCGGTGCCTCAGGAACTCCAAGGATGCAGCTATCCATATAGCCCTTCAGGTGCCCTCCGAAGGCAGTGACAAGGAACTGCTTACCAGTCCTCTCGTCTATGTCGTGGACCGTGCAGCCGATGTTTCTGAGGTCCGCTGTCAGTCGCCCTTCCTCGATATTCCCTCGGTCAAAGAGGCGGTACATCCGCCCAGGGAAGTCGGGCTTGACACATTGCCGATAGGAGTACCAGAGGAACCGCTCACAGGGGCGGCCCAGAAGAGATACGCTGAGCGTCCTGCTCAGAAAGCCTCGGTCACCTGCCTTCTTGTAGTGGTCGTAGATGGCCGAGACCGTCTGAGATTCCTTCGGGATCAGGTCTGAGATATCACCCATTAATGTAATACCACACTTTCCTTGAGGTCTTCATCAAATACAAAGATGTCCTGACCTGCGTACCTTTCTCCGTAAATACAAAGGCAGTCCCAGCCATACTCACTTGCTCTCTGTAGAGTCACAATTATCAAATCCAACTCTGGGGCTCCGAGACCTCCTGTGCCAGGCAGTTCCAAGAGCAAGCCCCTTGTAATGATTTTTGGTTTTTTCCCGTCCCAATTCATGCCTACACCTCGATTTCAGGTGATAAGTCAACGCGGTAAGGCGACCAGCCAATCATATCGGCAATGTGCCGCAGATGCACACTGCGAAAGTCACTGTTGACTATGACATGCCTATTCTCGCTGGCGATGTGATCCAAGAGTGCTCTGCATTCTGCACGGAGCATCTCGTCGCCATTGCAGTCCAGGGACAGCCAAAGGATCAGGGTTGTCAGGGCGAAGAACGCCAAGCCGGCAAGCAGTAAGACAATAAGTAACGTTAGCATACTACCCTCAGATGTTCAGAATTGAGACAACAGCGAACCTACACACTGCCCACAGCACGAGGACGAACAGACAGAGTAAGGATGCACAGTAAAAGCTGAATAGCCCGGCATGCAGGAGGTACACTAGTTTTTTCATAGCTCACCAGTGAAGTAGAACAGGATTACCATGGTCAACGCTCCAAGGAGACAGGCCAGCACGTCGATACCTGAGTTGCCAACCGAGTCCCCGAAGTAGTTCACGTCTCCGCCCTTGCGGAACATGCGGATAACCCAGTTGCGATTCTCGAATGATTCCCAAAGGGTCTCGGCCATGACGACAATCGCCAGGAGATCGACGCACCCCCAGGGGAACACCATCTTCGCCAGGCCGAAGAGTACGAGACCATGCCCAAAGTGCGTGGCTGTCCAGGCGTCGATCAGTCGTTGCGAGTACCTGTTGCGATACCACGGCCTGCCGCGACGCCGAAGGCTCAGCGTCACAATGACCATAACGATCAGTGTGCAGAATGGGAGTATCATGTCTCGTCTCTTGTGGGGCCTGATACAAGCATGAATGCCTCTCGCGTTACATTACGACAGCATGCATCACAATGATCTATCAATAACCCTTCCGCCTCGTCCCAGTCACAACGCGAACATCCGCCAAGAACTTTTCGTAACTCTACTGCAATATCGATTGCTTTTGACATTCTATACCTTGATGGTTACGGCGGGCTTCTTCGGGGTAACGGTAACGTATTCTGAGAAGCAAGCGAAGATTTCCGGATGGCTTTCCCTGTACCACTCGTAGCCCTTGATATCTAGCTCGCGAGTTGACTTCTGCTTGACTGGAGCCGCAAGAAAGTGATGACCATCCGATGGTGATTCTTCACCAAAGAATTTTTCGATCTCCGCGAGATCGGCCCTGTAGTTTAGGCCACGCTTGACTGTAACCTTCAACACTTGGCCGTCGTCGCCCTTGGCCTCGACTGTCTTTTGGCCTTCGTCTTTTGTTGGGACTAAGGTTGCGATCTCTTCTTCAAGTGCAACACGCTTCTTCTTCGCGACGTTCTCGGTGACCTTCGCCAGGCGAAGTTCCTGCACGAGATCGTAGAAGCGTTGCGTGTAAACGGGTTCTTCACTCATCGTACTGCTTTCTGTTGAGGTAAGGAAAAAGAGAAGGCCGCCTTGGGCGTCGCCCGACTCGTGCCCCGTTTCAGGCGACCTTCTCTGTCAGTCACGCTACCGCGGCTGCTGCCAGGGGGCGGCAGCGGGGACACCGGGGGTCGTGGCAACCGGGGCAGGGGCAGCCACGGGGGCCGGTGCTACTGGGGCCGGAGCCACGGCAACGGGAGCAGGGGCAGGTGCGGGGTGCATCTGCGGAGCGGAAACGGGAGCGATTGCCGGCTGCGGCGGCTGATACTGCACCGGTGCATACTGGGGCGGCTGAGCCGGAGGGGCACCGACCTGCGGGGGGGCGGCAACCGGAGCCTGGATCGATCCAGCCGGGGAGTAAGCACGTACGTCGTTCTGGCCGTCCTTGACCTTGACGTGGGCCACAACCTGGGCATTGAGAAGCTGGGCACTGCTGCCAACGAGGCCCTGAATGCCGGCGGCCTGCGACAGCGAAGCCAGTTCACTTGTGCCGATCTGGACACATATCGGACTCGGGTTGTCCACGTTCATATTGTGGAAGACCTTCCGATTGGCGTACTCGCCATCCAAGATCTTGAGTGTGACGGCCAAGATATGACCGGTCCCGGCCCGTGTCGGCTTGGTCGCTGCCGCCTCGACGAGGACGTTGTAGTCGCCCGGCGGAATTGCCTTGATATCCTTCGCGGGCTCAACGGAACTCGGGTCGAAGCCACCACCAAAAATCTGCTCTAAGTCGTTCATCAGTACCTCTCAGTAGAGTAACGGGGAAACTTGTCTCTCTTCCTACATATAGGGGGTTATCGGCTGCGTCGGGACAGGAAGCCGACCCGGCTGTAACTTCAGGTCGCAGACAGCACGGATCGCCATCGCGGCAACCTGAATCAACTCCTTACGCATTCTCTCTGGGCTACGGGATTGACGCCTCAGGCGAACCTGCTCCCAGAACTCGTCGAGTTCTTCAGAGATAACTGCATAAGCTTCATGTGACGAGTTGAACGGAGCGTGAATCTTGCTTGCACGGATACATTCATCCGCAGCCTCAGCACCAACTTGAGCCATTACGACTTCTTCTCCAAGTGTCATCTCTCTCTTCTCCAATGGGTTACGCGGATGCAGTAGCGACTGCATTCTGGAAGTCCTGCCAGGTCAAGGGCAACTCGTAGGGAAGTCGCCCATAGACGCCTCTGCCTCCGCCGGGGTGCGACGGACGCTTCTGGGTGTAAAGGAATCTGGCACCAGGGTTGATCTCTCTGCCGATGCCCTGCTTCTTGTTGAAGCCGACATCTTTCTCTTCGACAACAACCTTGTTGTTCGCAAACAAAATGACATCAGCCCAGCGGTACAGGAGGGCAGCGGCCTTCTCGTTGATGTCCCACTTGAACTGGTCGTAGCTTGAGCCGCCGGGGTCATCGAACTTACCGACCGTGACGTGCCCGATGAGGATGGTCGTCATGTTCCGCTGGTTACGCAGGGCGTCGAGCCACTGCACAAGAGAACGCCACAGGACAAGCGTCTCCTTGTAGCCGGTGCCGAATCCTCCGCCGGCCTTTAGGATGTTATCGGTGGTCCCAGTTCCATCCTTATTGAGGCCGCAACGCTGACAAGCTGCGGCGAACATCAGAGCCTCCAGGGTGGAGGTGGAGTCAATGATGCCAGTCTGATACGGGTGCTCCTGCTTGAGTAGCGAGTCAAGCCACCCAAAGGCATCTCCGAGGTCGTTGCAGACCGGGAGAACCTTGCAGACCTTCTGGATATCAGGATCATCCGCACCTTCCTCGCCCTTGATCGGAAGTAGAATTGAGCCGGGGGCATTCGCCGCGAAGGTTGTCTTACCGATCTTCTCTACGCCGAGGCAGATGATCCTCGGGGCACGCATACGAAGGTCACTCGTAACAGCATTTAGGTCAAACATTCAGTCCTCGTCTTCGTCTTCGTAGGGGCGGTGGTCAAAGTCATCGTAGAATACCGACGAACCCTCGGAAAGCCTGTCGCCGTATTCCAGCGGCTTATCATCGTCTTCTTCTTCCGGAGAGTACCCGAACTGCTCCCTGCCGCATTCGAGTTCGCACTCGCTATCGCAGAAGCCGCGTGAGGATGATGCGGTGATGAAATCTCCGCACTGTTTGCAGTGGAACTCTTCCTTCGCCATCGGTTCCCTCTCTTCGTTAGTGAACTCGAAACTCGATACTATCCATTATAGTCTAAGGATGGCGAATCTCCTAAAGAATTCCTGAAAGAAAGAGAAAAAAACCGCCCCCTGCCCTGAGGGCGGCCCAAATGCAGCCGGTCTCCTTGAGCGATCCCGCTGCTTAATCGCCACTCTTACGCTCTCTTTCGAGGGCTATGAGGAAGTCCTTCCTCTGGCTCTCCATGGCCTTCGTGTGGGCCGGGAGAGTCCTTGACAAAACGTACCAGATCGTCCACCCTAGGACCGCTAGGGCGGAACCCTGGAGGATCTCAGACGGAAGCGTAAGGGGAGTAGCAGCATCGGCAGTCGTGGCTGCCGCTACAAGGAACAGTGGTCCGTACGCGAAGAAACGCATCCCTCTACCCCCTTAAATGATGTGGTAGCTTGGGCCTCCAGGTTGGCCCTTGAACTTCTTGTATCCGTACACTTCGATGTATCGACCACTGAGTTCCTTATCAAGGTCCGATGCGAAGTTCCAGGCACCGCCGGGAGTCTCGCTATTCAGGGGCTTCGTGTGCCGAGGGCCCCACTGATTCATACGGTAGAACATAAGCTCCGGGTCTCTGCGGATGTCCGTGATGTGCATCTGGTGCATCCATGACCCCGAGGGCCTGTAGACATGCAGACCCTTGTACTCAGAAACCTTGAAGCCGCGGTTACTTGCGATTGTCAGCGTCATGCCGGCATCCATGAGTTCCGTCATCTCATCGACAGACCTGGCTCGTGTGATCGACACGGGATTGTCTGCCGCAGTTTCAGCGAACTTGCCGTACTTCGCCTGGCTGATGTTACCCTTATTCCTGCGGTGACCCCAGTCGTCGGACGTTCCGGGGTAGCCGGGGACACTCTTGTCATCGGAGAACAGCACTCCGTACTCGTTCACCGCCCTGGCACCCCATGCCCCAGTGGACCCGGCACCATTCATGCCGCTTCCGATCTGGTTACGAGACACCGCGTAGATCCATGGCGTGAACCACGGGCGAAACTCTTCCTCCTCGCCTTGCATGGCGATCTCAATGACCTGGAGCTTCATGCCGGCACCGGCTAGCGCTGCCGCGACGCAGTTCCCAGTGTCCTGAGTGTGCGTCGGGATGAGTTCCCACGGCAGCCGGTCGGTCTTATGGAGTCTGCGCTCAAGTTCCCAGGTAAACGGACGGCCCTTCAGGGTGATTTTCATCTGAGGAAGCTGGTCTGCTACCTCGAAGAATTCGTTATAATGGAATCCACCGTAGCCTCCGCCAGTCTCGAATGAGGCAACCTCCTCCATGCGCCTGGCCTGATACCAGGCTTTCTTCTCTTCATCCGGCCCTAGCCAGCCGCCCTCATAGATCGGGGTGTCTTTATCCGTCATGTCGGACACCCTCCCGGCCCGCATGCGCTCTTGGGCGGCGCTGCCGGCTTAACCTGTTCAAGACCCATGGCGAGGCCAAGGTAAATCTTCCTGTACTGCGACAGCGACTTCAATTCGCCCTTGGCCTCCAGGTCGATGCAGATCTTAGAGAAGCGATTAGAAAACTCGCTCCATTTTATAGCTTCGCTGCCGAGGGCACGAGCATTTTGAGCACGCAACTCTATGCGTGCCTCTTTGGTGGTTTGTATTCCCCCGGCAGCGATTTTCGCGGCTATGGTTTTAAGATGCCCAGCGATGGCGTTGGCCTGCTCAACACGACCTTCTCCTTTTACCGTAGCCTCTACGGTCACTCTAGCCCACTTTGCCCAGTTCTCGTCCGGCTGAGGCTCTGGCTCGGGTTCGGGTTCCGGCTCTGGCTCAGGCTCCGGCGGGTCTGGGGGCACTGGAGGGACTGGCGCAGGGCCCTTTACGATAATCTCGTGCTTCGCAAGCACAACACCTTCTGCTGAGCCTGAAGCGAGTAATACAGTGTACGTCCCTGGGTAATCAAAGACCAGGACGCTTACCTTTCCGTCCTCCATGACGCGCATCTTCGTGCATTCTGGAACAGAATCCCAGACTCGGTGCTCGGCCGGTTGTTCCGCAGCTAACACGACAAGATCAGAAACGCTGGCGGTAGACGGGCCAACGATATAGACCGGGCCCGGCGGGACCGGCGGGGGATCGAGCTTGCGGTAGTGCTGCCATACAATACCGGCCACTCCGGCAGCGAACAGCGCACCGCAAGCGATATTGAGGTATCGCTTAGGGATCTTCATGCGCTTAGTTTTCCTCCGTCTTAAACAACCGGAGGAACGCGATGACAGCCTGCACTATGGAGATGATGATGAGCGGATTGAAGCCGGCCTTGTTGGCGACCCGCGTAACGGCAGCCGGGCACTCCACATTGACGACATCATCCTTCGCCAGGAACAGCACAACGAAGATGCTGTGGATGGACTTCCACGCTTCGTCATCATTAAGGACGGCAGCGATGGAATCGACGATCTTGTCGTCGATCTCGGTGTCCGTGAGGTCAGAGAGAACGTCGAGTGCGTCGAGGACAGTCCCGAGCCAACTTCCAACCTCTTCTGAATTTTTGAGATCCTTCGGAAACTTGAGAAGGTCTCCAATCGGAAGTGAACGCAGCAACAACAGAATCTTCAGCAAGTTCATCGTAGTACCTCCAGGGGCAAGAAAGGAAAGTGATTCGACTCTATCTATTATACACTACTTTCGCATCCAAACGGTTCTTTTCAACCGGTCTTGCCTTATACCAGCGCCTTTACTACTCATACCCTGCGACCTAAGTCGTGCATACAAGGCACTTTGGGCGTCCTCTAATGTGACACCCATGCTCCAGAGATATTCCGCAGCTTCGTGACCTTTTGTAAGGGTGTCCGGGTCCTTCGATATGCGGGTGGCTGTCACAGCCTTACGGCCGATATGATCCTCAATGGCGGCCTTCACGACGCCCGGCAGACCATCGAGGTGCTCCATCGGGTTTTCGTAGCGATCCAGTGGGGTGCGGCCCAAAGCTTGCCGGGCGAGACCTACCATTGCCCGGTCGGCTAGTAGCCTACTCTCAGACGGAGCCCCATAGACAGCTTTTCTTACGGCCGTCATCAGGGCCTTGACACTCTCCGACTTTCGCCATTCCGCGAGATCCTCTGGCTTCGTTGACTTGCCGAGCTTGGCTCTGTGCTTATTCGATTCGTGTAACTTACTGAGCTTTACCGCACGGGTATAGAAGTCATCGGTGCTTTTTGCGTAGTCCTTCCGCATCGTGACGCCCTTCAGCCCTGGCACGTCGCTCCTGGCCCAGCCCGTTCCCTCGACAACCTTCGTGACGGGCTCGGTTACTTTACGGTACAGCCCGCCAGAAAGGCCATTTGTCAGGTGATCCATCTTCGCCGGAGACAGATTTATTCTCCCGCCACTGTAGTCAGATAAAAACTGAGCGGCCTGTTGCGCGAGCTTCGAGGTATATTCATACGACTGATCCACATTCTCAAGCCCCTGAAGTGGGAGCGAGACAATCGGCCTATCACGGAACGAATCGTAATTGAACATCGTCTCGAATAACGGCGTAAACAATGCAGGGTGCCTATTAGGCAAAAGGGTTTCGCTGGCAACCTGCTTGAACCACCTTGTAACTGCTTTCGGGTCCTTGTCGTACATGGCATCCATCATACGCTCAATGCCACTGTCGATGAGGCCCCATGTTTGCTGCTTTGGAATCTTGTGTAGCGGGTTGCCTTTCTTGTCGGTAAAGACCCAAAACTTATCTAGCCATTCAGGGCGTTCCTCGTAGTCATCATCCTTGTGGCGATACCACCAGTACGTCAGTGCTAGCGGCACCCGCTGCATCACAACCCTCATCGTGGTCCGCACTTTATGATCCTTGAAGGTCCGGACTGTCTTGTCGAGACCTTCGAGGTTCGCGTTAAAGAACGGAATGTAGTAGTTAAGGTAGCGGCCCCATGCCCCCATTCTCCTGAAGTCCACGGTCACGTCATGCGAAGCGTTGATTGCTTTTACGAGTACGTGCATCGGCGGGGTCTCGCCCTTCTTCGCTCGGTCGAGCCACCCTAGCCGGTCGAGGACCGCGGCGAACTCAGCGAGACGCGACGCCACTTCCGGCGTCCCGGCTATGTTCATTCCGGTCTCCAGCCAGCTTGATCTACCCCGCAGGTTCTTGTCTACGCCCTTCTTCAGGGAGTTCCTGTCGAGGCCAATGTATGTTCCTAGTGGGCCACCCATCGTATTCCAGAGCCTCGTAATCTCGGTAGGCTGCCCTCCGGCGGCCTGTTTGAGTTCTGACCAGATATACGATACCGCATACGCGGCAGGATCGAATGCGCCCTTCAGGCCCTTCTCGCCCTGCATGAGGAACGACTGGAAATCACGGAAGGCATTCGTCAGAACGAAATCAGGATTCAGTCTTGTAGCGCCAAGCTTTAGTGCGAAGTTCGCGGACTTCACCACGCGAGTTACCATACCGAGATTCTGCTGTACGTCAAGGCCACCCAGCGACTCCCAGAGTTGCTCGTCGAGATAGAAGAACCTCGGTTGCCCGTCAATGGTCACGCGGACAATCGGATCTCCTTTGACTGTCATTAGGTCAGGCTTCCAGATAGACAGCATCAGAGTTGGGTCCACCTTGGATAGCAACTCATCGATCTCTTCTTCGCTGGCCCCACCGAAGTCCATAGCGTTCTCAAGCTGCGCCTTGATCTGCGCAAAACTGAAGTGCTCCTTCATTACCTTCGTCGGAACCTCTTCGACCCACTTCCCCATGGCGCGGACATCCTGTGAGGTCTTGAGTATCTTTTGGATTACGATCTGCTTAGCCGCACGCTCGTACAGTCGTATGGTTCTGGCGACGGTAGTCTCAAGTGGATCGAGAATCTGCAAGGAGCTACCATGCCTACCCTTGAATGCCTTACCAAGGTTTACCATTGAGTGTACGCCGCCAAGTGCCGCGCCTTTCTTTGCGCGTTCAAGCGGGACGTAATACTTATAGAACTCCTTCATTCTTGTCGCGGTGGCTTCGTCAATCACGCCGGTTTCGGCGATCATATCAATGAGTGCATTGTTGTACTCAGTGACGGTATTGGCAGCTTTCTCGTATCTCGCGTCATAGTGATTCTCGAAGACATACTTTGCATCGGTCAATGTGACCCCGGGGTCCTTGCCTTTCGACCATGACTCTATTGCATGTCGCGAGTACATCCATGCGATAAACCCATCGTAATCATCGCCTTCCTTAATCTCAGTGAGAGCTTCCTTTAGTGACGGGCCTAGCTTCTGGAGTCCCTTACCGTTCTTATCGACAAGCGAGAATACGCCATCTTCAAGTGCCGTTCCGGCGAAGTGCGGGCCAGCCTGGCGAAGCGCATTGAAGTCCTCGTATGCAGTCGTGTCGGAACCTGGCTGGTAGCCGGGGCGCTTCGCCTGAATCTTCTGCGTCTCTTTCGAGTATTTCGAGATCGGCAAGCCTTGTTCCTTGACTTTCCAATACATGAAATTCCACAAGTTAGACATACGCTTTCGCAGCGGTAAAGGCTCGTCAGTTATATCGCGGCCCGTCTTGCTGACTGCGCCCTTCACTCTACCAAGGGCACCAGCATTACGATACTCGTTAGTCAGCCTGAGCGACTCTTGGATATTCCGCATGACCTCAGGATTCTTCTTGAGCCAGGCCGCAAACTCCTCCGTGAAATGCGGGGCCTTTTCCTTGAGGTCAATGCCTTTGATGTGCTGCGTGCTGCCAGTAATCATCCCCCTGACGTACTCAGCGATACCCTCGCTCCTGCGTCCCTTCCCTGCCGCCACGAGTTCCTGGTCGTAGTCGAGTTCCCCAAGCTCCATCTTTGCTCCAAGCGACAAGTCCTTGAGAACATCGGTCGTTTCATCCATGTGGTGTGCGATCTCGTGTGCTGCTACCGCAATAGAAGCTTCCTCTCCGCGGCCCAGTCTGATGAGCTGCCCAAATCGCTTGTAGATTCCACGAGCGACGCCAGTGTACTTGCCCATGCGACCAAGGCGGAGTTGCGTGCCCCAGATTCTCTCCATCCTCCGGACGACTTCCCTGCCACTCACTCTCTTTCCGGTGCCCTGAGCTTCGGTCGTGAAGTCGTGAGTCTTCATACCGTAGGCGGCTTGAGTTTTCCGCTCAGCCTCAGACAGGACCGTCTTCGCCTTCGGCGGTGCGGGCTTTGCCTCCGGCCTCACCTTGGGCGGTGCAGGCTTCGCCTTCGTGGCAGGCTTACCCATGTACTCGTTGAGCGAAACCCAGCCGCCCTCTGTCGCGACTTCGATGTTCGCCGGGTCAATGGACCCCTTCGTGTACGTGTCGCCCGTGCTTTCTTTCAGAAATGGTGCGGCCGCCTTCTTAACTCTGGTCAGTAGCGGCTTGCCTTCGGCCGGCGCGAACGAGAACGCCGTAGCCGGGTGCTCCGTGAAGTAGCTCCGAAGCTCCTCGCTTCCGTCCGGCCAGGTCTCCTGATCGGTCCCGTAAGAGGGCCCGTGCGGGTCAAGCTTGCCCTCGATGATCTCGGCGGCGTTGTCTTCATTAGTAGCATGATAAACATACCCTTCTTCCCCTTCCATGTCGGACCACGCCCGGTGCTCCACAGGAGCCTTCCTAGCCTGCGGCCCAGGTTCAGCAGGGGCCTCATCAAGGGCCTCCTCCGCTGGGCGTAATTCAGGAGCCGGGGCTGCCCCGGGGGCCACAGGCGGCGCTGTGGGAGCCGCGGGGGCCTGCTGAGCGCCCTCTTCCGCAGCCATCTGCTCCCCGACCTGATCGATCAGCTTCGTGACGGTCTCCGTCCACGCCTTTCGCTGGGCACGAGACTCCCCAAGCTCGGGGGCCAGTCCCCATTTCTTCCAGGTCTTCCTCGACGGAACCTTCCCCTCCTTGGCGTACTCCCCCATCTCGGTCGAGACCCTCGCGGCCTTCCCTTGGTCGTATGCCTTGCCGACCCCCGGGCCGCCAACGAAGAGAACGGTCATTAGGGTCTGGACCGTGGTGTCGGTAACGGTCTGCCAGATGGCCTCTTTTGACATAGCCTCCGGGTCAACACCAGCAAGAGCAGCGGCGACGTTGTGCCCGAGTTCGGTTACGAGTTCCTCCGGCAACTCCTGGAGTGCAGTGTAACCAAGTCGCTTCAGGCCCTCGCGAACCCCCTTCGAGACAGCCCGCTTACCGAACGCACTCTCTACTCCGCCAAGGCCGATCTTCTGCATGACGGCCGCGGGGATACCTTCCCATACCCCCTGGGCGACTGCGTACCCAGCAAGATCCCTGCCCTTCAACCCAGCGTCCTTCCCTTCAGTGATCGCCTTGTCTGCCTCTTGGGCAGATGCCGCTGCGATAGCTCCGTAAGGGCCACCGACTGCCCCAGCAGGAACCATCGTAGTCAGGGAGCGGACTGTGCCGCGAAGGCCACGCTGAAGAACATCAGGAACGATATCACTCTCTTCACGCTTACGAATGGCCTGCTCAATGTAGCCAGAGAACCGATTCATCCTGTCGGCGTAATCGCCCTTCCCAATGACACGGGCAACTGGCGCTACCCAATCAGCGCCGGCCTCGATTACGGTCGCCCTCCATGACGGCAGCATCGACCCACCGATCTGCTGCTGAGCCCGCTCCTGAAGATACTTGTCCTCAGCTTCACGCTTTTGTGCGCGGATACCTGCAAGGCCAAGCATCTCACCTGGGCCACCAGCGAGTGGCTCTTGCTTCAGCGAGAAATCAAGAAGATCCCTATCGATCCTCTTCTTTCCCAGTTTGCGCGGCTTGATTGCTTGCGAGAGATACTCGTCAAGGAGTTCCCTATCGATTGGCATTATCGCCCTCCGAGTCCTGGCTGTCCTCTACTGGAATCTTCTCTCTGGCGCTCCTGCATAAGGATCTGCTCAGCCTGCTCTGTAGCAGCCTTCCTCCACGCCGGGACTTTATCGCCGCGCTTTATGATCCTCATGTTGTCTCGCAGCAAAGCCTGGGCCATCCCGACGTACTCAGGGAGCCCCTGATCTTCCTTGGCCCACTGCACGTTCCTCGCTGCGCCGATCAGGTCCCTCGGGGCGTCGTCCCAACTCGCCCCCTTCTTCTTATCGACTCGACGCTGCAACTCCTGCTCTAGCCTCTGATTCAGTTGCCCGTCTTGCGTCGGCCCTTGTGCCGACTCCCCCACTCCCATTGGCACCGGCTCTCGCATTGGCTCGCGAGGCTGCTTCATTTGGTTCTCAAATTCCTCGCTGGCTTGCTTTTGCGCAGCCGCCTGAATTATCGGACCCATAATCAGCTTCATCTTCGCGTCAATCTCTTCTGGCTTCAGAAGGCGTGGACTTGCCGGTTTACCTTCACCGTCGAAGGTATCAATCGTCTCCTCTGCGATTTTCGCTCTAATATCAAGCAACTTCAGCTGCACGGCGTTCTCGTGGAGTTCAGCCTTTCCTTGCTTCGTCTTTTCGTAGAGAACCTGCGAGACAGGGATACCATCCTTATCGAGTGTATAGATACTCCCATCTTTGCCCTCCCATTGCTCGCCCTTCACTCTTCCATCTGGGTTCGCGTTTGGGTCGTTAAGCACTGCCTGTGGGTTCTCGAAACCCATTTGTTCTAGTGTCAGAAGCTTCGTGCCCCTTTCAATTTCTTCTGGCTCGAACTGGGGATTTCCTGCAAGATTCCTTTTTGCTTGCTCGTACCGTTCCCACTTGCGGCGCTGCTCTAATGTATGTTGAAACTTAAACCGTGCAGCCGTCGCCCTTTCTCTGTTGCCCGCTTGCGTATCGGGAAAGTCTTCCCTTAGCGATGCCGGACGAGGGGCGTATTCTACGACGGGTAGCTGCCCAGTAGGGTAGTGCTGCCGTGCGGCCTGGGCCGGCATGGCCCCGGAGAGCGCCGGAGCTTCGTCTGGCCTCAGGCCCGCAAAGGCTCCAGCTTTGACTAAATCCTGTAAGGCCCCGAAGTCGATCCCACCTGGGCCGCGTTCCACTTTGACTGGCATTGGTATTCTCCTATGACAACCTTAGTCCACTCAGGGCTTTTGACACTCCCGCTGTGCCGCCTTGACCTTGACCTATAATCGCGGAAGCCAAAGACGACATCAGACTCGCATCGGGATACCTGTCTTCTTTTCGCTCCATGATTCCTAGCCGCTGTGCCTGCATCTGATCCGTAAGGCGATTGAGCGCTGACTCACGCTCTCGCGTCACGCCGGTCATCATAGTCGGCGCTACCGTTGTATGCGCCATGCCGGTACGTGCAAGGCCCTGCATGACATCAGATCCCCGGCCTCGGAAAGCTTCCAATATATCAGACTCTCGCTGGCCGGTATCTTTGTCTACTAACTTGAGCATATCCTGGTAGCGCTTTTCGTTCGCGGCTTTCGCCTCGCCATAGGCTTGGTTATACGAAGTCACGAGTCCAGGAAGGAAGCCGGCGGCCTTGGCTCGCTCCGCTTCACCACGTTGCCGGGTAGCTGCATCCATGCCATACCTCTCCTTTTCCCAGCGAAGCTGGCTTTGTCCGAGGCTACTCCACCCACCTCCGCCACCGCCCCCACCGCCGCCACCCGTGCCTCCGCCACCCTGAAATTGAGCAGCACGCTCAGCGTCCTTCCTTGCAGTAAACTCATGGAACTTATCAGTCGCGGCTTGCCTCTGGTCAGTGGGCGACCACGATGTTCCGCCTGCGCCGGGATCGCCGGCCAGCGGAGAAAACCCGGCATCGCCGGGCGACTTACCGCCACCCGCCATAGCCGCGGCTAGCCCCTGAAAGCCGCCTTGATTCGCCCGAGCCATCTGATCCTGAACGGTGCCTTGACCGGTAGCTATACTGTAGGGCAATCTCGCCGAAGTGTCTTGGCCTGACAATAGTACCATATCTCTGCTCCTTACTTATCCAATTCTAGCGATTGACATATTTGTGAAATAAACATTCGATACTATATCTTCGTTCCCGGCAGTGGAATGCACGACAAACATTTCCACATATTCGCCTGTCGTCAGATATTCAACAGAAGACGCCGATGGCCTCACCCAAGTCTGAGTATCGGTAGCCGCCCCTGCACAATAAGTAAGTCTATCTGCGGCGTCCACTCCTTTTCTCGCCCACCCCGCTGCCCACTCATCAACACCAGGAACCATACGGAAGTTGATACTTATCAAGTAGTACCCAGTGGATGGAACTGTGTATCTATAGGTTCCGGTGTTGAAGTTATTACCTGGATCAAAGACCTCTGAATCAAATTCAACTACTTCACCTGCACCAGTGGCGACAGTCTGATCTCCGCTCAGGTAGACTTTAACTGCCGTAGTGGAGAACGAGACGACGGTGTCAAGCGCTGCGCCGTCAACGGAGATGTCACGGCCGTCGATGGTGACGCCGCCGTCAACCGCCATATTGCCAGTGAGGTTCCTTGTGCCATCAGCCAGAAGGTACTGTGTGTGATCGTCATCCGCCAAGCCGGTAAGGCCGCCATGGTCAGAGATAACCGGAGTAATGACAGTCCCAGTAAAATTCGTGGCCCGGAGATCAAGGATGCTATCGATCTCGTAGTATGGACTGCCGGCGGTAGACTTCAGTATTACCCTGGCGAGCACGATCATTTCCTGATACGGTGCGCCGGTCAGCACCAGTCCGGAGAATATGTTATTCTCCTCTGCGTCAGAACTTGTGTTGTCTACGCGCTGCCCCATTATCGTCATCACTGGCGTATCTTGCGCATTAAGAGCGACTACCCAGTATGCGACATACTTATTGGGGCCGGATACCGCGGTAGACGCCCACGTTCCGTTAAGCTTGTTGTAATGTAGATCGTTGCCGCCATCGACGTAGCCGGCGTCTGTGGCGGTCTTCTTGTCGCCAACGTCGTAGATTCTCCAGTTACTTGCGCCATCTCGGTAGAGAACCGGAATCTCAGCCGGTGAAAGAACCTGCTCGAAGGTCCCTGCGCCGGCGCCATCCGAGATATCAACTTCCAAGTCTTCGTCGTGGAGGTCGCCGGCCGAGACATTGATATCCTCTGACCCAGCATCGGACACCGCAAGACCATCATCCCATTGCGCCCCTCCTGTGTGATGAAGGTAACTATGGGTCGCCGCGTCCATGACGTACCCGTGTAGTTCATTTCCGAGAAAAAGCGCTTTATTATTCGTGGCGTCCCAATAGACGTACGCCACGAGCGCCTTGTCATCATCGGTAATCGCCCACGGGGTCTGCGAAGCAGTGAGTGTTGCCCCGCTGAAGTAAAGGAACCATATCCCCTCTGTATCAGTGATGTCAACAGTCTTGTTCCCGCCGAGCGTGTACTTCACTCCATTGATGTAGTAGTGAGCGCTACCACCATCAGTCACCGTCAGGCGCATGTTACCGTCATCGAACGCAAGCGTGACGCCAGGAACCTTCGGCCAGCCTGTCTTAATGAATCCGCCAGCCGACCGCGTTTCGGTCATCGTCCTCGTTCCATCCACAAGGACGTAGTTCGTCTCGCCAACCATATTGCCGATAGTGAGCTTACTCTCGAAATTCTGGAACGTGCATTTCTTAACGAGCCCTGTCGCGTACTCACCAAACGGAATCGTATCCCAGTAGCCCCATCCGCCAGTAGCGATATCGTCACTCTGCATCTTGGCATAACTCAAGGCGATCTCACAGTAGTCCCCGTAGTCGGTCCACGAGAGCCCACCAAAGGAGATGTTATGGCTCGTATGAAGCACGCCATCGTTGTTATTGGCACCAAGGAAATCAGCAGTGGCGGCTACGTCAACCGCAAGCTTCGGAGATTCAGTATGCGAATGCCCAGGATCAACACCTGAGGTTACGCCAGGCCCAACGAATGTCGTGGTGGCAGTGATCGTCGCCCCAGTAATGTCACCAGTCGTCAGAAAGTCCACGGTCGCGCCAGTCCAGTCGATATACCGCCCGGCAATCGTCTGAAAAGCCTGACGAATCTCGTCGGGGACTTCGCAGTTCGGAATTCTAAGGTAACTCGTCATGCTATCCTGCGCCTGCCGGCTTCTTTGGTCTTGGCTTTAATCGTCTCAAAAGTCCACTTCCTACTGGACACGCCTGCCATCCTGAGTGTAAAACACTGTCCCCTGCCGCCTGGCCGAACTGTGCCGTTGAGCCCCGGCACCCACACGCCAGTCTTGAATGCACTCGCAGACGACGCTGCCTCCCACGTTAATGCCGGCTTGAGTGACCACGCTACATTGCCGCCATCCTCGCCGATGACTGCATCCATCTCATCGACAACGCCTAATTGCGAGTCTTTCGCGAGGGCGATAGGGCCCAGATCGACATAAGAGGATACCGCAGAACCCGCATCATTTTCCGCCAGGCGGTGGTAAACACGTAGAAAACCATCACGACCTCCTAACACTACTCCACTGTCCTCAACGGCCGCACCCTGTAAGACGCATGTCTCAGTCGGCTCGTGATCTGCTTGCAGCGACACCGGCCAGAACGTCTTCGTTTCCCAATCCAGCCACCAATGAAGCCTACTGTCGTACGACTCACCCGCTATGTAGATGTGAACTCCCCGATCTGCGACATCGTACTCAAGGAGAACCTCAGTTGTCGTCGGATCGAGTTGCAGAAGCTCATCTGGTATAGTCTTACGCGACAACGGAACTGGCTTATTCTGTCCGCTCGGCGGAAGAACATAGACACCATCGGTTGACATGAAGACCGTCTCGCCAGTCGGAGTGGCGCACCACGCGCCCTTTCCGATTACGCCGATCTTCCTACTGAGGTTCATCAAACTTCCGTCGTACGCCGGATCTCCGCGGAGGACCCACAGTTCATTACGGCAGCCCAAGATGAGGTAGTCCGCAGAGTGCGGAATAAACGCTGTCAACGGAGAGCCAGGGATGCCCTGATTACTCGTTGTGCCAGCAACCGCCGTCCTACTGTCGGTCTGCGAGTAGTCAAAGTCAGTCTCGGTGCCCCATCGCGCAGCGTACCAGGCATACGGCGCGATCTCCGCCCCCCCAAGGAAAAGCCTATTGAGATGCACTATCGCGAGTGGGCATCCGGTTGGGACCTGCCCCTCCGTGGCGATCAACCGAGTCAATAGCCTCGTGCTCGGATCGTAGATCTTTGGGCAGCGCTCGATACGGAACGTGCAGCTTGTGGCAGCCCCGGGAGCAGTGGCAAGAGTTACCTTCCCCGCTACAACGGCAGATATCTCATACGTACCATCGGCCGACGAAGGATTGCAATCAGAAAGCACGCATACATCATCATAAACACTGATGCCCTTAGTAGACCAATCTGGATTGGCGGTCGCCGTAAGCTCATCATTCCCACCCCCACTTATGATGCCATCTGTTTGCGTGATCCTCAGGTCCCCGTAGTCTGCGATATAGAGCTTCTGTCCACCTTGCGATGCGTCAAGCGACACGTCATCTCGTACACTGAGGTCGAGCGTCAGACCGGTCATAAAGCCATAGCGATTCTCATACGAGATCGAGCCGTTCGCCGATGCAACTAGCATTGAACGCGACGGAGTGGCTTCTACCGTCGAGTAATACTGTACCCGAAACAGATCAGCAAGGCACTTCTTGCTCGCGACCGTGCATTCCATCCCGAAGCCAGTACGGACCCCGGTATGTGTGGAAACCGCTTGGTTAATGACGACCCCGGTGTTATTCCAGTATACCCAGATATTATCGCCCTCGACACGAACCGTAAGCCACCCCGGTCGGATCGAAGACAGAGATCCAGGAGTAAAGGCGGTGACAGTCGGCACGCCTCCGATGTACGATGTCAACGAGCCAGTGTATGCCACACCGGTCGTAATCAATTCGACCTTCACGCCCTCGGTGGCAATAGCCGGCGACGAGTTATCCATGCGGAGGAAAATCTGATACTTTCCATGGAACGAGTTTTCATACGGGGCGATGAACATCTCAACGACAGACGATTCTGTACTGTCAATCGTCAGCGCCTTGGTGACCACCGCCGCATCAGCGTCAGCAGTCTCAGCCAGCGCCGCATTCGTGGCGTCTATCCTTACTGGGCCAGTCGCCCAAGAAGCAGTCGCCCACGAGGTTGCGAGGGTAGAGCCCCTGAATTGGTCGGTCCAGGCGGTGAAGTTGTCGCCAAGAGCTACCGTCATCGGTGCAAGCATACGAATTGCGCTGCTGCCCGGGACGGCATTCTGGAAGCTGTTGATGAGCCCGGGGCGGCTGCCGCCACGCTCCCGGTTCTCAATAACGCCAATCGGCCTCACGTTGAGGCAATCCGGCGTGGTGAAGGGCCTCTGCTGTCGGTAGGCTGCCCGCTTATTCAGGCCGCCAGTAGGGAAGCCTAACTGTAAGTCTCGTTTTCTAGCCATCTCATCCTTTCCATCGGGGGCCGGCACACGATATTCTTATAGTGCCGGCCCCGGAGGTTTGATGCAGTAACTACTCGTCCGTCTCTTCAAGTGTGCAACTCATACATAGGAACCACTTCTTCCTTGAAGGTACTCTCTCGTCGAGTATAATCTCCGTTTCTGGAAGCCCTCCGCCTGATTTGAGGATTCTTATCCTCTGGCCTGCTGGCATACTAAACTGGCATTTCCCTTCCAGGACACGCTTCGGATAAATAGTCTCGTTGAGTTCCACCTTTTCTATTACCTATGCGCCCCGACTGCCAGGTGCCTTACATCGGCTGCCGGGCTCGTACCGGGAATGGTAAGCAAAAACCGGTGGCCGAGAAATGATCTCGGCCACCGGGCTGATTTCCTACCGGTAACAGGGAACCAAAACGTCAATGCCGTCACAGATAACGGTTCCGGCGGTAGAACCGCCGGTATCGTCACGCTGAAGTGCAATAGCGACATTGACAATCGCGCCAGGAATCAGCAAGTCGCCGGCCGCATCTCCCTGGATCGTGAAGTCATGGTTGGCTACGGCGACAACGGCCTTCGCGTCAATCGGGCCAGTCTCGCACAGGTCGGTCGCATCGAGCGCCCCACCCTTAATGAGTTTCGCCACGACATCGTAGTCGCTCTGGGCGTTCGACGCAGCGCTCATGTACGCCTTCACTCTGACAACGATGTCGCCGTCTGCGACGTAATCCTCAGGAATCACGAAGTCGAACATTGCAGACTCGGTAGCGTCCGCGTTATTCGTCGAGGTCCCGAGAACCGGAGAACCGGCACCAGCACCAAGCCCAAGGGTTCCGCCGTCGCCATCCGGGGTCGCCGGAAGAAGCGTCTGGGCGGCATCCTCACAACGAAGATCCGACAGCGCAATCGCGAAGGTCTTCGTGACAGTCGCCAAGGTCAGCGCGCCGGCCGAGGACAGTGTCGCGTGACTGGACACAGCCACTTCTTCGTAGCTGTCGCCGTCAGCGACCAGGACCTTACCGGCGGTATAGGCAAGAGTGCCTACGTCAGATAGGTCCGAAAGCTCGGCAGAACCGGCCGGCACGACCGCGTTGAAGTCACACGATGTAATCGAGCCTTCATTAATATAGAAGGCAGTCTCGGCTGAGCCGTCTGTGTGCTGGAAAATACAACCCGTCTGATAACCGTCAGTGCCATCAGTCGGCACAGTGGCTCCAGAGGAAAACAGGAGGCCCCGGTTAGCGATAACCGGAGGCGTCATACGAATCAACGAAAGTTCCCTAGCCTTCATGTCTCTACCCCTTACAGTGTGAAAAAGAAAGTTCCAAAAGCCTGCTCCACGCGATTACATTCCGTGTACTAAAAACTACGCCGCAGGCCATGGACCTGCGAATTGTCCAGTTCTGTGCTTCACGTCGTTCCCGGTCTCATACCCGAGGATGGCGTTGCCGGCGGCAATAACGTTAATTGCATTCCGTGCCTTGTGCCCAGTTACCTCAAGCGTCGCACTCGGCTCCAATAGGGCAACGCCCTGGAGAGTCACAGCAGTCTCTCCGAACCCGAAGTATGTCGGGTGGTTAGACTGAAGCTGAATCAGAACCTTGTCGCGGTTCCTGTCAGCAGCAAGAAGTACCTCGGAGCCACCACCACCAGTGAGTGTCTTTGTTCCAAGCGCCATATCACTTCCCTCCTAAGTGTTTTTCAAGATCAACCAGGAATCCAGGCGTCAAACTACGCCTTAGCGACGCTGCTTTAGCCGCCCTAATTTGGGCGGGCGTCTTCGGTTTCAGTTTCGGTTTCTGTTTCGCCCCAGCGGAATCAGGCTTCACGGTCCCCTTCGGATGCGCCTTCTTGTACGCCTCAAAGGCACGCTTCTTCCGCAGGACTTCTGGGCTGAGTCCACCCCAGTATCCTTTCTTGTTGACCATACCCGCGGTCCATGACTTTCTTTTCTCTGGCATCAGATGTCGCTTCCTTTGTATGTGATCGGATACGTTGAACCAGTGTAGCCACGCCTAAATGGCGAGTACGGGTACAAGGCCCTGTCGTATGGATCGACATGCCCCATCTGCCCGAAGTTCTTCGCACCCTTTGATTGGTCGCGCCGAATCGCATCGAGCAGAAGAAGGTCGAACTGCTGAGAGTGCAACCCCTTCTCGTCATTCGACCGCTGCTCAGCGACAGCCAGACAGCTTTCGATATAGAGTTCGGCGAGGTGCATTCCGCCAAGCGGATACTTCAACGAAGCCGTCAGCTTCCCGCTGTACGCCTCATACGGGAACCACAACACGTATCCAGTATCCGGCGTCGGATAGATCAAGATCTCCTGCCTCTGACCGTCCGTGAAAGTCCCTGCCTTGTACCTTGTGGCTGCATAAACCGGTGCGCTCGTAAAGGTCCCTCGCGACCTCATCTCAAGAAGCGACTCCTCTGACACGATCTCAATAGACGGCCGATACTCATCCGACGCATGATTGAGCTTCCCGATTATCCGATGAAAGTCATCAGGCAGATCGTAATTCGCAGGTGTCCTGTTGATGAA
>JAAESQ010000903.1 GCA_024229275.1 bacterium
AACAAGCAGTCGGTCGGCTCGACTGGACCTTCGATGGCCTCAAAGACTTCAAGCAAAGTGACTGTCTCTGGATCCCGAGTCAGAGAGAATCCTCCCTTTGGTCCTCGTGTAGACGCCAACAGCCCGACCTTTGTCAGGCGCTGCAACACCTTTGACAGGTGAGCTTCCGAGACGCTGAACTTCTCGGCGATTGTTCTTGCCGAAAGCGACCGATCTGGGTGAATGGCCAGCAACCCCATGGCGTGGATGCCCAGAGAGGCAGCTTCTGAGATTCGCAGCATAGTGGGCATTTCTCGCCTCCTGCGCCTGCGGGCCGCCGATTGCGGCCACCTGGAAGTTCTCGATCCTTGACTCTCAGAGTATAATTCAGTATTAAGATACTGGATTACTTGTTTTGAATTTTCCTCGTGTCGGAAGGACTGATGCGTGAAACGAAGCTCGGCTCCCTCATCATCGGATCGTTGCGGTCAGAATTTCAAGGTATATTATGGGAGCAGCAAGAATTCAATCGGAATTGAGACTCGCTATTTACTGATCGCGCGAGGAGATCTCGCTCGACACAGCGGGTCGATGAATGCCGAAAGGGGCTTGATGAGTGAATGATCGGCTGAACGAACCGACGCGCTTCCAGGCTCGATTCAACGATATCGACTGGTACCGGCGCAACGTTCCATGTATGCAGGCCTGTCCGGTTCACACGGATTCCGGCAGATACGTGCAATTGATCGCTGAAGGAAGGTTCGAGGATGCCTATCTCGTCGCTCGATCTCCGAACCCGCTGGCTTCCGTGTGCGGTCGTGTGTGTGCGGCGCCCTGTGAGGATGCTTGCCGGCGAGGGTGGCTCGACGAGGCGGTAACGATCCGACCTCTCAAGCGCTTCGTCACAGAACGCTATGGAGCGGAGTCATCGAGGCCGGACTTCTATCGCAGACTCTTGGAAACACAGCAGGATGAGGCGGATTCGTGTGTCGTTGATCCGGCCTGCCGTCGGCAATGGCATATGTCTCAACTTTCGCGATGCGACGGCGCAAACGAAGGGCGCGCCCGAAGGGTCGCGGTTGTTGGTAGCGGACCGGCTGGTCTTGGGTGCGCGCACGACCTGGCCCTCTACGGCTATGACGTCACTGTTTTTGAGGCGCTGCCGGACACCGGCGGAATGCTTCGCTACGGAATCCCGGAGTACCGCCTTCCGCGAGGTGTGATCGACCGCGAGGTAGCTGCCATTGCGCACCTCGGTGCCACCTTCCGAACCGATACACCACTTACAGAAGAATTCGGTCTGCGACATCTTCGCGATGAAGGATTCGAAGCATTCTTCATCTCGGTTGGCGCTATGCGAGGTCGAGACTTGCGCATTCCGGGTGCTGAGAAGGATGGTGTGATCAAGGCGGTGGACTACCTTCTGAATCTCAACCGTGGATACCGTGTCGAGTTGGGTGAGAGCGTCGTCGTCATCGGAGGCGGGTCGGTGGCCCTCGACGCGGCCCGTACTGCGGTTCGCGAGTTCTATGCGCCGATGGAAGAGATTGAGATGACCGCGCAAGCCGTGGTCGGCCAGCCCGCGATGGACGCGGCGCGCGGTGCGCTGCGCTCGGGAGCAAAAGAGGTGCATGTCATCTCTCTCGAGTCCCTCGATGAGCTTCCCGCATCGCGCACGGTCCAGGGTAGGGACGAGCTTCACGAAGCGCTCGAAGAGGGAATTCGACTGCATCCTTCGTGGGGTCCACAGGCGATCCTGGGAGACGATCACGTCACCGGCGTGGAGTTTGTGGGCGTCAGTCGAGTGTTCGACGACGACGGCAGATTCAACCCACAGTTCGACTCCACAAAGTCAATGACACTGGAAGTTGACTCGGTGATCTTAGCAATCGGCCAACAGCCTGATTTTGACTTTGTCTCAGACGAGGACGGGATTGAGCTGACGGCCGCGGGAACGATCAAGATCGATCCGGAATCTCTGGCAACAACCGCACCCGGAGTCTTTGCCGGAGGCGACGCTGCGTTCGGTCCTAGGATTGCTATCGAGGCGGTGGCCAACGGCAAGAAGGCGGCTCAGTCTATTCATGCCTTCTTGGCAGGAGAAGAGCATACCCCCAAGGTCCGCGTAGAGATCACCAAGGTACCAACCCAGGACTACCGCATGCCCGCCGGTTACGAGCGGCGAGCGCGCACCTCGCCGCCGACAGTTGCGGCGGGACGGCGCACTGGCATCACCGAAGTCGAGAACGTAATGACCGAACAGGACGCGCGCCGGCAAGCGGAGCGTTGTTTGTCCTGCCACATCGATACCATCTACGACCCGCATCGCTGTGTGCTGTGCAATCGCTGCGCCGATATCTGTCCTGAAAAGTGTTTGACCTTCGTACCGATCGATCGGGTCGATCTACCTTCGGATCAGCGCGAAGCTGCGCTCGCGGCCTATCAACACGATCCAGACCAACCGCTGACGGTTCTACTCAAGGACGACACAGTCTGTATTCGGTGCGGGATGTGCGCCCTGAGGTGCCCGACCGAGGCGATGACTATGGAGCGGTTCAACTTTGTCGAAGATATGGAGTCTCACGGTGGCTGAGTTTCAAGCAACAGTGGACGACGAACAGGCAGTCAAGCCCGACTTGGACGATGGTTCAGGTACCTCTCGCAGGAGGTTTCTTGCGCGCCTAACCGGCGCTGTCGCGGCGGTCGGCGCGGTACTGGCTGGCTGGCCGCTTTTCAGATCGCTTGTGCCCAACGTCCTGTACGAGCCGCCGCGAAGGTTCAAGGTTGGGCTTCCGGAGCGATTTCAGGAGGGCGTCACCTTTCTGGATGAGCACCGTCTGTATCTCATACGTGAGGCTGACAGCTTTCACGCGATTTCCGGGATCTGTTCTCATCTTGGGTGCACGGTCAAGTTCTCTCCCTTTTCCACGGTGGAGGATCGGACCGTGAGAAAGCACACGTTTCGGGCCCTTGGCGAGTTCCACTGCCCCTGTCATGGGTCGAAGTTCCATGGTGAGGGCACGAACTATGCGGGGCCGGCTCCACGACCCCTGAAGTGGTATCGCCTAGACGTGTCTTCGGCCAGCGGAGAGCTGGTAATCGACCTTAGCAAAGAGGTGGGTCGTGATTTCAGACTGGTGGTCTAGATGAGCCTCATTTCCATGAACGGACTTTGGGAGAAGTTGTTTTGGTCGTGGACGCCGCGATCGAAACGAGAAGCCGGCAGCGGCATCGTTGCTAACTTCCTGCTTCACTGGTTTCCGAATCGTGTCTCGCAGCGAAGTCTGTCGTTCGGCTACTCCTTCTACCTGGGAACCATCGCGTTTGTGCTGTTCTTGATCCTGGTGGTGTCCGGAGTCGTTCTCATGTTCCTCTATGTGCCCTCTGTGGAGCGCGCATATTGGAGCATCAAGGACCTTGACCATGCGGTCAGCTTTGGGTGGTTGTTGCGGCGACTCCACCGAATTGGGGCACATCTGATGGTCGCGGTCGTGTTCCTGCACATGTTCCGCGTGTTTCTCACCGGCTCGTATAAGGCTGGGAAGGTCGCGCAATCAGCCAGGCCCGTGAACTGGGTGCTCGGAGTTGCTCTTCTCGTGCTGACTCTCCTACTGAGCTTCACTGGGTACCTATTGCCTTGGGATCAACTGGCGTTCTGGGCGATCACAGTCGGGACAAATATCGCCGCCAGTGTTCCATGGGTCGGCGAGCCGACTCGCCAATTTCTACTTGGCGGCACACTGATCGGTCAGTCTACGCTGATCCGGTTCTATGTCCTCCACTGTGCGTTGTTGCCGCTAGTTCTTTTTGCAGTGGCGGCGTGGCATATGTGGCGCATCCGCAAGGATGGTGGTCTCGCAATTGTCGAGCAGGTGCGCGACGAAGCGATTCGACGTGAGCCGGCTGTTCCGACAAAGACAAAGACGTACAGTGTGCTCGGCATAGCCAGTGGCACTTCGGTCCAGGTTCAAGATCCAACTACGCTGAACGACGACAACTCCGTGCCGTCAACGCCGTTCTTGACGGTTCGTTTGCTCGTGGTTTCGCTTCTGACCCTGGCACTCTCGCTCGGACTAGCCCTGATCATTGCAGCACCGCTCGAGGAGGCTGCGAACCCCGAGGTGACTCCGAATCCGGCCAAAGCGCCCTGGTACTTCCTCGGCCTGCAAGAGATGGTGGGCTACTCGGCTTTGATGGGTGGCGTGATCATTCCGATGATCGTCGTTTTGGGTTTGGCGCTGATTCCGTTTCTCGACAGAGAGCAGAAGGGAATCGGTTTTTGGTTCACAGACGGGTCCGGTAGGCGGTGGGGCATCTTCGGTTTTCTGTACGGTCTGATTGCCACATCGTTGTGTCTCGTCGTAGCGGTGCTCTTCCCGATGCGTACCGTGTTCACAGGAATCGAGATCCAGCTCTTCTTCGACCTGGTGAACCCATCGACGTTTCTTCTGGCGTTGTTTGTGTTGCAGTATTTCTTTGTACTCAAGAGGACTCGGTCAACGCGCTATGCCGCGATCGCCACGTTCTGCGGGTTCATTGTCGCGTTCATTCTGCTCACTTATACAGGTACCGCGCTACGTGGACCCAACTGGGATTTCTTCTGGCCGTGGCAGATTTGGCCCGAACACCCCATCGCGTTGTGAGGACTGCGGAAAAGGGGAATCGATGATCAAACGAGTCGGTAACCGCGAGTTGATGGTCCTACTGGCTGCGAGTGTGTTGCTGGTGGTGGTTGGGGTCGTTGCCGTGATTTTGGACACGGCACCGGAGTGGAAGTACTACCAGTCCGAGTTCGAAGCCATTGTCGCCGAGAGGTTCGGCGATGTGGATAGCGCTGAGATTCCTACCGGGATTCAACAGATCTGGCTGGATCGCTTGGGTCGCGTTGACAGGTGTACGACGTGTCATCTCGGAGCAACCTGGCAGGGTCTGGAAGATGTCGAACAGCCCTGGACCAGCCACCCGCGGCAGGAGATCTTCGAGACCCATCCGATTGAAGAATTCGGCTGTACCCCGTGTCATGGCGGGCAGGGTTTCGCGCTCGCAGAGTACGACGCCCACGGATTCGTTGCACATTGGGAGGAACCGTTGTTGAGCGACATCGCGGGTTCTGAGTACGATCCCCGCAATCCGCCACCATTGCATGAGATTCAATGCAATTTCTGTCACCGCTATGAGCGATCGACGGAGGGTATGCCGTTCATCAACAGCGCCAAAGAACTCGTGCGCACCAAGGGCTGCAAGATCTGCCACCTGATCAATGGCGATGGCGGCAAGCTTGGACCGGATCTCACTCACGAAGGGGACAAACATCCGGAGGAGTTCGATTTCTCGAATTTAGTGTCGGAGCAAGTCACGGTGTTCAACTGGCATCTCAAGCACTTCCAGTCACCGGCCACGATCGTGCCGAACTCGATCATGCCCGAGATGAATTTCCAGTCCACCGAGGCCCAAGCGCTTGCCATGCTCGTCATGAGCTGGAAAGACGACACGGATCTGCCGCGCGCCTACCTACCGGGAGTGGAGCTCAAGGATGAGACGACTCCGGAAGAGACCGCGAGGGACCGCCGCATGCGGGAGGGAGACGGGGCGTTCTTCGTTGAGAACAGCTGTTTTGTCTGCCACAGCATCGTGGCGTTCGACATTAAATCCCCGACCGACAAAGGGCCAGATCTGTCCTATGCGCCGGACGACGTGCGGGCACGCTTCAACAAGACGGTGGAGGAGTTTCTATTCGAGCCGACTGGGACGATGAAGATCATCCTGGAGAGCCAGATCGTGCTCACCGACGAACAGAAATGGGAAGCGGTCGCAAAGATCATGAGGGCCTACGACGTTGTGAAGAATCGCTCCGCAGAGGAAGCGGCCAACTGAAATTTTTGACGGGAGGCCTCAAGAGGGGCCCAGAAAGCAAGGAGGAGGAGACCGATGACCAAGCGAACCAGGACTCACGTACTGCTCGCTATGCTGCTTGCCGCGTTCATGGTGGCAGGCCTCGTGGCTTGTGGAAAGAAATCCCCGAGACGCCGGGGTGCTCGAGCCGGAGGGGGAGCGACCTCAGATATCGCGAGTGCAGCTCTTGCAACCTATGTGGCGCCAGGTGATCTCGACGAATACTATCTTTTCTATTCGGGTGGCCACAGCGGCCAGATCTTTGTGTCCGGAGTGCCGTCGATGCGGCACATCGCTACCATTCCGGTGTTCACTCCGTATCCCGGAACCGGCTATGGTTTCGACGACGAGACCCGAGAGATGCTCGGCAGATACTCGTGGGGCGACTCCCACCATCCCGGGTTCTCCGAGACCAACGGAGAGTACGATGGACGTTGGCTGTTCATTAACGACAATGCCAACGGTCGCATGGCCCGTATCGATCTTCGCGACTTCAAGACCAAGCAGCTGCTGAAGATTCCGAACATCTCTGCGAATCACGGCAGCTCGTTCGTCACCCCAAACAGTGAGTACGCAACGATGGCGACACGGATGTCAGTGCCGTTCCCGGAGGGAACGTACGCGGACGTGACGGAGTACGGAACCGACTATCACGGCATAGCGGCGGGGATCAAGATTGACCCGGACTCAGGCCATCTGTCCCTCGGCTGGGAAATCTTGCTCCCTCCGTTCAACTACGATCTCGGGGACGCGGGCAAGGGGCCGAGTGAAGGCTACCTTTTCTGGACCTGCTACAACTCCGAACGCGAATTCATTGAGGGTGGAAAGCTCGAGGTGACGGCTTCTCAGAAGGACAAGGATTACATTCTGATGGTCGATTACCGCGCTGCCGAGCAGGCGATAGCGAACGGGAACTACGAGACCGTCAAGGGAGCGCCCGTTATCTATCCAGATCGCGCGCCAGGGCTCGCTTACTTCATTCCGCTCGCCAAGTCTCCGCACGGTGTCGACGTTTCACCGAGTGGGCGTTGGATCATCGGCTCCGGCAAGCTGTCTCCGACCACCACCATTTATGACATCGAGAAGATCAAACAAGCTGTCGCGAACCAGGACTTCGAGGAGACCATTGATGGCATTCCGGTTCTGACCTATGCATCGGTGCGTGAGGCCGAGATGCCGGTCGGTCTTGGACCGCTGCACACTCAGTTCGACGGCAATGGTTATGCCTATACGTCGCTCTTCGTCGAAAGTGCGGTCGCTAAATGGAAGCTCCCGCCCTACGACGAAGGCGCCGACATGAACCAGTACGTTGTGGACAAGATTCCTGTCGCCTACAACATCGGTCATCTCGTGACAGCCGAGGGAGACTCGATGTCCCCGGACGGCAACTATCTCGTAGCGCTTAACAAGCTCTCAAAGGGGCGTCACCTCAGCGTCGGACCTTCTATCCCAGAGTCGGCTCAGCTGATCGACATAGCCGGCGATAAGATGAAGTTGCTCTACGATGCCTTTACCGAACCCGAACCGCACTATGCAGTGATGATCAAGGCGGACAAAATCAACACGGTTGAGGTCTACAAGAAAGATGACCCAAACTGGGAGAAGAATCCGAATGCGATTTGGGCGACGGAAGAAGCTCGGGTCGAGCGCAAGGGCAACACCGTCGAAGTATGGATGATGGCTGTGAGGTCGTTCTTTGCGCCGGACGTCATTCGAGTCAACCGCGGCGATAAGGTCATCGTGCATGTGACGAATATCGAGCAAACTCGAGACGAGTTGCACGGATTCGCGATCGACGACTACAACATCAACTTGGTGATCGACCCTGGTGAAACGAAGAC
>JAAESQ010000904.1 GCA_024229275.1 bacterium
CCGCGACCTCAGCGAAGGATCTCAACGGCCAAGAATTCATCATGGACGCCGACGCCGATTCATCGCTCACGATGGACACCGACGATCAATTGGATATCAGACTCGGCGGCACGGATGTTGTCGTAATTACGACCGCGACGGTCGATATCAACGGATTGAAGCTGGATCTTGATGCCGATGCCGATACGTCGATTCATGCCAGCACAGATGATCAGATCGATTATGAGATTTCCGGAGCCGACGATTTCAGGATGACGGCAAACTTGTTCGCGGCTCTTTCCGGAAGTCAGATCCAACAGGTTAATGGCATTTTCGCTCTCGGGGCATCGACCACTCACGCGAACATGACATTGGGCGCAATCTTCGATCAGGCTGGAGCCGACGATCTCCTAGTCGCCGGCAAAAGCACGGGGGATATAGCCACCGGACTAACGACGGCTCCGACTCAGACGGTGGAGACGGCGGATTATTTTAGTCTTTCAAAAGGCTCCGCGGCAAACGGCGGGTTGTTGGTTCAGGCGCTAGGGGAAGACGCCAGCCAATCGGCGGTTTTGACTATGGCGGCATGGGGCGGACAAGCGAATACAACCAAGTCAACGGCTGGGGTTGGACTGATCAATTTCGAAGCCTCCGAACATAATGGGGCGAACACCATTGCAAATATCACAGCAAACGGAAATATCGTCAGTATGCGGGCTCAGGTCGGCGCGTCTATGATAGCTCGGTGGTTGGCGGATGAAGATGGTGATACTTGGCAAGCTGGTGACATTACCGCTGTAAACATTACGGCGAGCGCCGCGCTTAACGGAGCCTCGATCTCTCTGACTTCCGCTGCGGGTATTGCCGGAACCGGCATATCGAACAACTCCGGAGTCTTGGATTTCGGGGCGGACTTCACCAGTGGTGAGTTGGCCATTGGTGGTGTCGATGCGCTGACAACAAGCGCCCACGGGCTGGGCGTGGTGCCGTCGCTATTCACTGCCACTGCGAGATGCGATTCGGCGGACGGCAACTTTGCCGAAAATGACGAAATCCCCGCGACCACGATGCGCGGCACGTCTGATGCCGGCGTTTCCATCTACGCCGACGCCACCAATGTTTATATCGCTGAAGGAACTACTGGTCTTTCGGTGCTTGATCGAACCACATTTAATGCCGTAATTCTTACCGCCGCCAATTGGAAGTGGGTGGTCAGGGCGTGGATCTAATGAAGATTGACAACCCAGAGATCGCCGCGATGGTGGCAGAATTGCAGGGTCAGATTATGGACCTTTCCGGCCGGGCGGCCCAACAGGCTTTGAACGCTGCCCACTGGCGGAATCAATACGAGACCCTGAAAAGGCAGACTGATGAACCCGACGATCCGAATAGCCCAGAATGAGGACGGCGAGGCCGTAAGGCGTCTCGTCCAAGAAGGCCCGGATGCGTTCGCCCCGGAAGGGGTTGAACTCGACTGGTCGGAAATCTATCCCTTCTGGGTTGTCGCGGAGGACGAGGAAAAAATCGTCGGGACGGTGCAGCTTTGCATGGCACTTCCTGTAGGTCGGGTCGAGATGCTCTCGGTTGATCCTGATCTGAGCGATCGGGATAGGGCAAAGGTCGTCAAGGGCCTCACGGACTATGCTATAACCTATATGCGCAGATCCGGCGTTCAGTTATTCACGTCGGCTGTAGCATTTGGCAACAATCGATTTAAGCGGGCCTTCAAGAAGAGACATGGCCAGATCGTCGAACAAGCGAATGTGTTCCTGATGAGGACATTCTGATGACGAAATCGAAAACCCAAACAGCCGTCCAGCCGGCTCCGGTCGATCCCCAGGATGCCGAGTTCAAGGCCAGACAGATCGAGTTGGCTCAGTCGCAATTGGCGTCGATTGGGCAGCAGCAGGCTTTCCAGGGTGGATTGTTTGACATCGCCGCGGCGACCCAACCGGGACAGGTCGAACTCCTGGCCGGTCAGTTGGATTTCGCGCGGCGAGCCGCCGAGCAGCAGCAAGAGCTTGACCCCATTCAACAGCAACTCACCGATCTGCAGCTCCAAAGACTTCTGGAGCCCGGGGCGACCCCACAGGAAAGGGCTCTGATCGAACAGGCCGCGTCCGGGGCCTTGGCTTTGGGTGAATCGGATATCAGCCGTTTCGCCGCTCAATCAGTCGAGCAGTTGGGACAGGAATTGGCCCCGGCGCTTGGGCTCAGACCAGAGGACACACCGATCCAGGACCGCGCCGCGAGAGTGGCAGAGGAGGCAACCAGACAACAAGGGCAGCTCGCCAGAAACATCAGGTCGGCCCAGGCTCAACAGGAGCTTGGGTTCCCGCTCCAGAGACAGCAGATCACGGGTGCCTTGAATCTGGGGCAGCAACAGGCAACGCAGGCCGCCCAGGAGTTCCAAACCGCGCTCAGAGAGCAGGCGTTCCGAAACCGCGCCGCTCTAACCCAGCAAGTTGGAGGGTTGGGCCTCGGGTTGAGCGGGATTTCTCCGAGCTTCCCAGGTCTCGCGGCCCAAGGAACCACGCAAACCGTGACACAGCGGCCGAGCCCGCTCGAGACATTCACGCAGATTGCCGGCGGAGCGGGCGGGCTCTTGACTGGAATCGGCGCATTGGGCTCGAGCCGCCAGCTCAAGGAAAACGGCCTGCCCGTGGACAATGAGCAGATATTAGCCAAACTACTTGAGTTGCCTGTGGAATTCTGGAATTACATCGGGGCTGGTGTGGATCACATCGGCACCTATTCAGAGGATTTCCACGACGCTTTCGAGATCGGCGACAAAGACACGGTAAATCCGATCGATCTCTCAGGCGTGGCCTTCGCTGCGATCAAAGCCCTCGCAAGGCGCGTAGAGGAGTTGGAACATGGCGCTGCCTAGTGGTGGAAGAATCGCGCCGAGGCCATCCAGGACGGGCGCTACGCCGGTTGGGACAGCAGCGGCACCCCCGACCGCCCGACCGGCCCCCCAGCCCGTTCCCTCGGTCGCCGCGGGCACGGCTCCTCCCCCTTCTCCTCCATCGATCCCTACTCCGACACCAGGAGCAGCCCCCGCACGCCCCAATTTGATCCCTAATTTTCAGGATAACCCTTTGGGCGCATTGGGTTTAATCCTGAGCAACACAGCAGCGGGTCTTAGGGGGCAAAGGCTCCCCTCAACGGAGCTACAGGCATTGCAGGAGCGGCAGCGCTCGAATGCAATTCAGGAGCTTTTAGCCAGTACGGAGGCCATGAAGTCCGGTCTTCAGTTCGTCAATGCTGCCCCGGCAGGCGAGAAACAGGCGGTCGCTCAGAATTTCGGCGGTCAGTTCGAGCAGTTTTTCCCAGGCTTCACCGAAACCCTACTAAGCATCGTCGATGACAATGCGGCATCGGGGATTCTGGACTTCCTTGGGGAGCACGCCGAGCTTGCCACGCAGTTCTGCCAGCCTGGAGACGTGGAATGTCTGCGGACGATCGCCTTGGATAAGGGATTCGTCCAGCGCGCCAATTCCATGTCCGATGCCAAAAATATCCCTTCGGTGAACGCGAAGATTGGCACGGTCCTTGAGGCCGTAGATCAAAATGCCTTTGCCCAGGTCTCGGAAGTTCTCCCCAAGGACGCGGAGGGGAATATCCTGCTGACTTCCGCCACGCTCCAGAGCTTGAATCAATTCCTTCCCGATGAAGTCAAGCTGAGCCCGAGTGAGCTGGGAACGATCAAACGAAACCCAGATATCTTGACTCAGTTCGGGATCAAAACGGCCGAGATCCTCGAGGCAGAAGCCAAGGAGGCTATTGAGGCTCCAGAACCCACGGAACTCGCCCGCCTTCAGACTGAGCGAGCAGAGGCAGAAAGGACCGGCGACGAACGGGCGCTTTCGGAGATTGGTCAGGCGATCCAGAAGAAAATCCAAATCACACCCACGGCGGCGAAGGACGAGTTGCCGCGCCTCCAGGATATGCGGGCTGAGAAAGAGCAGGCAATCGTCGAAGCCGTTGCGGCCGGGGATTCCGACGCAGCGAAGAACGCGCGGCGCGATCTTGAAGAGATCGAAGACCGTATTGGGAAGGTGACGAAGATCGTCACGGAGGCCGGTGAGGTCGTTGAGATTGGAGAGAAGGCCCGCGTCAGGATCGATGTCAAACGCCAGGAAGATGCGGGCGAGAAATTCGCACAGCTCGCCAGGGAAACGACCGATCTCAGTGCACTTCTGAAAAAGGTCAATACGCTTGGACCTGGAGCTACGGGTGTTCGTCAAGGTGTGATTGAATTAGGCAGCGGCATTCTGGGACAGATCAGTCCCGAACTCGGCGGACGTTTTGCTTCCTTGATCGGTGGTGATGTCTCGGAAAAGGATGTCTCGGATCTAATCGCGGAATCTCGAGTGGCGATTGCGCAGAACATTACGACGGTCACGGGCGAAGAATCCGGACGCTTCACGGAGATGGAACGCGCTGTCACCGAGGCAACATTCGCCGTCATGCAAGCCTTGAGAAGCCCGAACCAGATCGAGGCGTCGTTGACGGCGCTGCTGAAATTCAAAGTGATCAGCCAGGATTTCCAGAGGATCAGAAGCGGCAAGACACCAGAGTTCGATCTTGAAACCGACGATGGTGTCGGGGCCATGGCGGACGAATTGATCTCTCTCGGGATCACGGATACCTCGGATGTTGTCGATGTGATCGAGAGATTACAGCGCATTCGCCCGAAGGTGATGGATGTATTCCTGTAATGGTTGATGTCGCAACGACAGTCAGGCAACGTCTCGAGGCGCGCCAGGGTCAACCGGCAGAGCGCAGCGTTACCGATATCGTCAACGAGCGAATCGGCCTTCAGCCTCTTGGTACGCCGCAACGAGCAGTTCAGGAGGAGGGCCAGCAGTTCCCCCAGCTCCAGTTGCAGCCTCCTGAGAGAGAGCCGCTAAGGGATATCGGACTTCGCTTCGATCTAGCTGCCGCAGGGAATGCCAAAGAAGCCCTATTGGCTTTCAACAAAGAGTTCCCGGAAGGCGACGTGGCGACAGCCCCGGACGGTCGATTCTTCTTCCGTGAAAACCCAACGTCCGATTTCCGTCCTCTGGACGCCAAGGCGTTCGAGGGCGGCGCTTTGGAAACCGTTGCGGATGTCGTGGAGTTCTTCGGAGCCGATATCGGTGCCCTAGCAGGTGAAACCGCGGCCACTCTCGCCGGTAGAGCGGTAACTGGTGCGGTGTCGGCAACGCCGGCCGGACGTGGGGCTTCCCTTATCACGGCCCTTGGGCGGATAGCGCTTGGGGCATTTGGCGGACAGATTGCCCAGGAGAGTATGCAATCCTTGCGAGGACTCCAGGCCGAAACGCCTGCCGAGCAGGCTTTGAAAGCCGGTGTGCAGGCGGGGATCGGGGTTGGAGGCGCGGTTGTCGCCGAACCTTTGATTCGCGGTGTGGCAAATCTAGCGCGAGGCGCAGGGGCATTCGCCTTGCGGCCGGGCGGGGCGGAGGCCATGAGATCGGCCCAGCGCCTTGGTATTGGGGCCTTGCCAGTTAACTTGGTGATCGATAATCAATTGATCCGCCGCATCGCCGGGCAAGCGACCGCCGTCACCAACCGTCTACGCAGGACCATGGAACAGCGTGAGCTTTCGACCGCGATCGCACTCCAGCAATTTGCCAAGGGAGCCAAAGCAGAGGTCAAGCGGCCGACGACGGAGACCTTGACACGGGCATTCCAGAGCGAGAAAGAAAACATCCTTCGGAGACTCCAGACACAGGCCAAGCGTCAACCGCGAGGTCAGGTGAGAGTCCAGCGAAGGACGGGACGAGAAATAGCACGACCCGAAGTCGGCGCGCAGCTCAAGAATATGCTCGCCAAGGCTGACTTCCGACTCCAGGGGGATGTGAATCTCGCCTACAGCAATGCTCGTGCGATCCAGGAACCTCAGTTCGATGTGAACAGTCTCCAGAATGCCGTGGGGTTCTTCGAGCGCGGCGGCTTCAGACAGATTTCCACCATCCGAGAAGTCACTGACCCGGTAACAAAGGCCGTCACAACGAGGGCGGGCCCCGAAAGAGCGGGGCAAATTCCCGGTGAAATCCAGGACGTTCTGAATCAGATCAAAGCCCTCGATCCGAATCTCCCCTCGATCACCGACACACTACCTAATGGACAACAGGTGGTGATCTCGGGGACGGATCAATTGGGCAATCTCCGGGAGCAGCTATTCGACCTTACCGTGCTCCCGCCCGGCGGCAGGGGTGCGTTGACCGCAGAGCAGAGGCGCAGCCGGCGCATGGCAATCGAGCTGTCCAAGGTCATAGACGAGACCATGGACACGCCAGCCAACATCAACCCGAAGTTCAGAGGGTCCTGGAAGCGGGCCCGGAAACTGGCCAAGGAGAGATTCGATTTCCAAGAGACTGCGATCTTCATGCAGGCCGCGAGAAGCGAGACGCCCGCCGAATTGGCGCTCAGAATAGGTGATCTCAGTGGGGCCGAAGGCGCGAAGAACGCTACGAATCTGCGGGTTCTCAAGGATCAGTTGGGCCCGCGAGAGTTCGAGCAGGTTCAGGATTTCATCGTCAGTGATTTGCTGAATGACCCATTCACGCTCACCCGTAAATTAGGCGAGGCCAACCCTTCTGCCTTGCGACTGGCGGCCTCGCCCCAGGACATCGGGGTTCTGCGGAAGATGGGGAAGGAATTCGATCGGCTGAACCAGCTCAAACTGACCGAGATAGCCGGGCAACAGAATCAAGTCGGCCGCGCGGTGAACGGGCTGGTGGGCCGCGGCGATACGGCTATGATAGATGAGCTATCTCAGGTAATTAAGAGACAAGGAGGAAAAGATTCTTCGTTCGGACGGTTCATGAGAGCCGGGATCATCGATGAATTGACGAATGCCCTTCGGTTCGAAAAAGGGGCGGAACGAGTAGCCTTCAGCACATATCGTGAAAAGCTGACCAAATTCGACCGGAGCGGGGCGCTCGATTTTCTGACCAAGGGAGAAAAGACGTTCCTGAACGACGTGGAACGAGTCTCGGATCTGTTCAGAGAAGTTCAGGACATGGGCGCATCACTCCTTGGTGGCCAGACCTCCCAGCAAATCTTCGGCTCTATTCTGCGGCCGGGCTCGGCGACTCCAACAGCCTTCATCAAGCTCCTCGAGCTGATCGGATTCGGCCGCCTCATGACCAGCGAATTTGGCCGTCGAGTTTTCATCGGGACAGGCAAGGCCAAAATCGGTCGTTCCGCGGCATTACAATTACTGAGTGCGGCAACCGCCCAAGTCGCGACGGATTCCGAAAAGATCGCTCCGACCCTGGAAAAGACGGGCTCGAGTATCCGGGATCTTTTGACGTTGCTTTCACCATTCAGCGAGCTTGAGGAACAACCAGCGACCCCGATCGCAATCCAACGGTTACAGCCCTCTCAGTAAAGGTTAATTTCTTAACTGTTATCACGCAGAAATCACAAAGGTTAATGGAATAACCATTTAAAATGGATGTATGGCCAACCTTCACGATTGTCAGAAGGAAAATGAACTCGGCGCAACACTCAAGACTGCGCGGGAGCGGCTGAGGCTGACTCAAAGAGAAGTCCAAGAAGCGGTAGGCTGCGGTATTTCGACAATTCATTATTGGGAAGTCGGCGCACATTATCCCAGCAGCTTCAGGCTTTGGCAGAAGTGGGCAGAAGCGGTCGGGATGAAATTCCGCGTCACTGTTGAACCTCGCATGGTGGGTAGAAATACTGGCGAGGAGCGATCCCATTGAGATTTTTTTTAATCATTGCCGTGCTCTTGATTGTGATGATGCCCGCCCTTGCCCAAGCCCAGATTAGATGCGCGCCACACGCCGCCATTGTTGAAGTTCTTTTGCGTAAACACCAAGAAACGATTGTCGGTATCGGTCTTGAGCAAGGAGGTCACACTGTTTTAGAGCTGTTCACCAGCCCGAAAGGCAGTTGGACGATCGTGGAAACGAACATGATGGGGCTGAGCTGCGCGACAAGGGCCGGCGATAATTGGACGCCAGTTTTGATCACTCCTAGGCCAGAACAGAAGCCGGATCGTGATGTCGGGTAAGCCCATTCAGATTGCCGGCGCATCCGTCGCAATTGTGCTTGGAATCGGTGGCGCGTTGGCTGGTCTAAACGGTTATTTTGTTTCGAAGGAAGCCCACTCCCAAGATATCAAGGCCGTTCAAGAGAGCATCGACAAGGCGGAACGGGCCACGTTGAGGCTGGGTCGCCAAATAACGGATCAAAATCTGTACGAATTGGAACAAAGAGCGAAAGGGGAACCTCGTAATCACGATCTCGACAGGCGAATCCACAATCTGAAAAATCTCCTTGATGAATATGACGAAGCCCTGGATTGATCCATTGATTATCAAGCCGAAGCGCCGCGTCTCAAAAGTCTTCATCCATTGCTCGGATTCGAACTACAAGACCCACGACAATGTGGCGACGATCCGCAAGTGGCACGTCAAGGAAAACGGCTGGCCCTATGTCGGCTATCACTGGATCATCACACGCAACGGCGTGATCCACGACGGCCGGCCGCTGCGTCTAATTCCCGCCGCCCAGGCTCCCCACAATACCGGATCGCTCGCGTTCTGCGTGACAGGTCGGGACTGGTTCACCGCCGAGCAAATGGCCGCGGCGCTCCATCTGTGTCTCAAGTTGGACGATCTCTACAGCCATGCAGTCACCTTCCACGGTCACAAGGAGGTTGCCAACAAACTTTGCCCTGTGTTCAAGTACCGCGCCGTTTTGGCCCTCGATGAGTCCGGCCACATGCGGCGTGCCTGATTAACAACTAGGAGAAATCCTATGAACCCGAAAGTCACAGCAGCGGCAATCGCCGGTGCCATCGTTACTATTATCATGGCGATCGTCGATGCGGTGATCGTCGGCCCATTGAATTGGGCCCCGGAACTAATCGCGGCCATGACGACGATTGTTATGCTCGTCGTCGGCTATCTCGTCCCCGAGACGTGGACCGTGGCGCTCAAGAAAAAGCCAGACGGCGAGGCTTGACATGCGCGCCGTTAAGTTCGTGCTGGTGGCCCTGCTTACTGCGGGGCCGCTAGCGCTCACCGCTTGCGAGTCAATCCCGAAGGAAGTCCAATTAATCCAAGCGTGCCAGAACTACAGCCGCGTCTTGGCAACGCTGGCGGGCTTCAAAGCCGAGGGACGCTTGACCGCTCCGCAGATCGAGGCCGTTGAAGGGGTTCGCACATTCGCAAACCCTATCTGTGAAAACGGCGAATATGTCACCATCGACCTCGCTCTCGACACCATTGAAAACAAGGCGATCGAGGATCTGATGGCAATTCACGGAGACGCTCAATGACCCCCGCCGAGATTCTCGCCCTTGTTAATCTGATTCGAACGGCGGCCGATTTGATCGGCTCCATGAACGGCGAGCCCATGACGCCGGAAGAGATCGCAGCCGCGAAGGCCAAAATGAAGGCCGATCTGAAGACGGCCAACGATCTTTGGGAAAGCACGGGCTGACAAACAGTGGCGCTTCGGGTTAGAATGTCGGCTCTGAGAAGAGATAATCTATAGTAACCACAACGAATCTCGAGCCCGGAGAACCCATCATGAGACTGTAGCGCGTTTCAATTGAAGATGAGTTTATAGAGAAGGGCCCCGGCGTTGAAACCGGGGCCCTCGTCTTATCAAAGCACGTGGTCCTTAGAATTTCTTGCCGTGTTTGTGAGGCCGGCCCTTGTTGAACGCTACCTTAGCCTCGATAGCTTCGCCGAGCGGGATGCTGAACGCATGGCAGTAATCCATGATGCGAATCACGCAGTCAGCCAGTTCGACGCCTACAGGATTGAGCTTTGGCAGATGCTTGTCTGGTTCGCCGGTGCGCAGGGCTTCGAGCGCTTCCGACAATTCTGAATGCATCAGCGCGATCATTTCTGAGTGATTCCGGCCCTCGCCATCATCCCAGAACCCCTTCTCGACGTTGATCGCATGAATCTCCCGCGCTTTTTCCTCGATCATTTGAGCGAAATTTCCGACTAGTTCCATATATCATCCCTCCTGGAATGCTCTCGCGATCTTGAGAGCGGTTTCAACCATTTCGTCGAGTTGTTCCATGCCGGCGTGCATTATCCCTTCTTCGCGCCATCGGTCGATCAAGCGAGCACAGAGAGTACGAACCCGCTCCACGTCGGCCTCGGTAGGCTTGCGGTGGGCGTCTTCAAGGGCTTTGGCTATTTGAGTGAACCAATCCTCTGCCTGTCGGCGTGATTCGAAAGCCGCCAATCTCTCGTGCTTCATGTGGCCTGCGTATAGCTTTGCTTGCTCAATCAGCTTGGCTACGTCATCCCTCATTGCTGGGCTCCTTACCAATCTGCTGCGATCTTGTAGGCCATCGCTGATATCCCTCCGCAGACTATGACTGCTGCTAATGCTCCTAAAGATATCATCCAGGTATATTCTACGGTGCTTGCGTGATATGCCCACCAAGCGATGATTCCGACAAAGCCGCAGGCCAGCGATAAAACTACCAGGAAGAAAATCCATCTGGTGATCTTACCCATCGCCTGCCTCCTTCACCGCGGCACGGCCGGCGGCTGTAGCGCGATAATATTTGCGCGATTCGAGAATTTGTTCGACTTTGACAAGCTCGCGGCGCTCTAGCGCTGTAGCCGTGCCCTTACTGTTAATCGGCCAAGACGGATAGCCTTCATCCGTTCTATAGATCACTGTTCGTAGGGCTAGGCGCATCGGCTCACTCAGCTTCATCGCCCGCCTCCTTCATGGCAAGTGTCTTCCCTCGCCCCTGCATTTCCAGCACTGCGACGTTGCGGAATGACACGGACCATACGAGGTTATATGCCCTATGCCGTGGCATTCTCGGCATGTGGTTTTTCTTCTCTCTTCGTCGAGTTGACGGTTAGCCTCCGTCAAATCCTTTTGAAGCTGCGACGGTCCTGTAGGCGTGTAGCTGACAAGCTCCCAATTCTCCTGAGTCCCGCGCACATCGTCAGCAACTTTGGCGATTTGGTCGGTTGTCGCTGCGATGCCGTGTTCATCAAACGAAGACGCCACGGTTTCCTGCCAGATTGTGGCCTGCCAATCCTCACCCATCGCCCGCCTCCTTCAGCTTTTCCTCTATCTCTCTCACCCTTTTCGATTCCCGAAGCCGTCGGCTTGCGCAGGATTTGCAGTGATGGCCATAACTCTCGTTTCGAAAACCGCGCAGAATTCCAGTGGCCTGTTTGCCACAGGCGCAATGGTTTTCCTCAAACCAATGAAGCTCTGGCGCCTCATCCATCGCTCGCTTCCATATGTTCTAAGGCAAATTGAACCATCTGGCGCAGCATTTCACCGCTGCTGATCTCATACCGTTCAGCCAGTTGGTTGACCTGTCCGACGACGTGGACTTCGAATGTATCGCGCAATTGAATGCCCGAGCGTTCTTGCGACGGGCCGACCTTGACGGGGCGGAAAACAGGATCACCCATTCTTGGCCTCCTTGTAGGCTGCGAGGGCTTCGCAGACATGATTGATCCGAGCCCTCAGTAATGCCCAGGCGCCGAAGGGCATTCGCACGCCGGTGAGGCCGGCCCTTGTTGAATGCCACCTTAGCCTCGATAGCTTCGCAATGTGCTTGTCGGGTCCGTCTGGATTGGTCGGGTCCGGTTCCGTTATCTTCTTCACTACATCATCAAAGCCGTCGAATTCAGTTTCCAACTTCTCGGCCCAGGTCGCCACAGCCAGCAGCGCTTGCGCGCGCTCGTCGGGCGCGGCGAGGGCTTGGCGGGCGTCTTCGACTTGCTTAGAACAGCCCTGACCTGTCATGTCGGCAAATTCTAATAGATGCGCTAGCGCCCCCCGCAGCACGGCGATGCGGGCGTCTCGTTCGTCGAATTCGGCGGCTTCTAGCTCCAGCTCAGCCACGCGGGCCTCTGCTGCTTCGGCGCGTGCTGTAACTTGTGCTAACGCCTGCTCAATCATGGTCTGCATGACTCTCCCTCCATAGCTTACTGTAAGGGGAGCGGGCCGCTAATTTTGTCGCGGTGGCGATCATGTCGATTCCATATTTTTCGCAAAAGGCCCCTTCACCAGTATCGCCTTGCTCAAGATGATGCGACCAGCACATTGGCACGGTCCAACGATCATGCGGTTTCTGTTGTGTCGAACCGCGCTCCCATTGTGGTGTCCCTTCGGGGTGGCCGTTGCGGACATGGGCACAGATGATCTTGCTGAATGTCCGACAGTTCGGCACGATGCAATCGAAACCCCTGATCCATTGTTGATGCTGGCGGTATACAAGCCGGTGCTTGTTGCCGATCCCCAATCGCCCTTTAGCGGGTTTCCGTTTAGGTGGTCGGATCATTTTGTTCCTCGAGCTGCTTCACCTTGGCCCGCGCCGCACCCATAACCCGTTCGTAGGCTGTTGGATGGATATTCTTGCAGTGGATCAGCTTCTCACTCTCGGCCAGCTTCTTCTCGATGGTTTTAGGGTCTTTCATCGCCATGATCCGGCCGATCGTGTCGCTGGCCCATGCCTGCCACTCGGACTGGTCGTGGAGATCGGCTTGGAGCTGTTCGCCTGCCGTCTCAGCGGGCTCCGGCGGCGTCTCAGGCGCTTCCTGGGGCTGCGGGGTGTCTGGGGCCTCGGGCTCGGGTTCTTGCGGCTCCTGGGCGGGCTCAGCGTCACCTGACAACGTAGCAGAGCCGGTATATTCAGCAGACGCCTCGATTTGCTTCGGTTCGTCATCCAGAAACCCCGTATCCGGCGGCGTGATGTCCTTGATGGGGAGATCCTGGGCCTCTTCGGCGATGGAAAGTCCGCTCAGCTTGTCGGCGAAAAGGTCTCGGATGGCCCACGAGCGGGCGCGGGCCGCAAGCATACGTTGTGGGTACTCTGTCCATGGTCTCTTTTTAGGATGTGCCCATAGCTTCGCTCGCTTGGCATCGGCCACGCTGAACTTACGGACAACCGTATCCGCCACGCCCTTGCGTCTCAGCTCGCAAACGGCCGTCCAATCATCTTCGCCTTGGGTTCCCGTGAAATAGTCTTTGTAAGATTCCAATTCATTCGACCGTGACACGAGAGCCATGGCACCATCGCCCCAAACGCAAGCCCGCTGGTTGATGATCGCGATTGTTGCGAGTGCCGTCATAGGGGGGAACCCGAGTTCCATTCCCTTCATGATTCCGGCCACGACCATTTGAGGATCAGGGCTCCCGGATTTATCCGAATAGGAGGCCGGCGCTAGACCAGCCTTGATGATCAATTGCGCCATGCGGAAAGCTTCTTCCACGTTGCGCGGCAACAGAGGCTTGACATCATCGCCGGCCACCAGTTCGGCCTTGGTGGCGGTCGTCAGTCCAGGTTTAACCTCTGTTTTAATCATGATCTGCCTCCGGGGAAATTGCCGCGTGCAAATGGGCCGAAACGCTTCATGGCCGCTTCATCATAAGCCCGCGCCGCCTCTAGCTCAGTCTTGAAAAAGCCAAGATGGATGCTTTGATAATCCACCATAATACTTGCGTGCCATTTTCCACGAGCCTTATTAAATGAAACGCCTTTGTACCAGCTCGTGCCGTTCACACTAGGTTTGCTGTATTGTAGGATACGAGGCGCTTTAGACGCTGTAGGGCCCTATCGTCTAGCATCGTTACATCTCTGTCATATAATTCGGGAACGATTCATCATCGAACGATTCGATGGGCGTCTCGTCGATCCACGGGTCAGCCCCAAACTTCTTCTGGCACTGCGCGAAGATTTGCATTTGCTCCTGCGCCACACGCCAGCCGATGTCCATCGTGGTCATTTCTCGGGGCATGATCTTGGCTCGGGCCACGGGGGCAATACCTTGCTGTTGGAAGACGAAGACGAATGTGTGGGGCTCAGACTCAGCGTGGGGGTGGTTAACAAATTGTTTGAGCCATCGATCGTCAACATCATTTTGACAACAAACTATTTTGCCGTCATGAACCATTTCCTTCGCCCGCTCGACAGCATGAGAATAAATCGCAGCCTGGATATGGTAGCGGCCATTAGCCATGGCCGTTGAGATTGCGCGGTCGATCGGGCGGTCGTAGACATTGGAATACGTCTTGAGATCGATGATCGCTTGGGCTTTGAGATAATCCAGGCGCGCCTTCATCTTGACGCCAGTCTCTTCGTCGGTCCACAGGATCGAGACTTCCGGGTAGCCGCCTTGGAAACACTTCGAGACAGTGGGGTGTTTCTCAACCATCGCCGCGGCGATTTCGATCCTGTCCATCAGATCCCGATCCAGGAATTCCTTGCCGGCGTTGCTCTCTTTGTATGCTGCTTCAATAGAACTCCAGAGAGGGACGGACGGATCAGCCTCGCGAAGTCTCTTGATGAGCTGCGCCTTGTTGCCGGTGCGCGGCAGGTCTTTGTCTTGGAGCGCGGCTTTGATTTCTTCGCTGGTTCTTAGCACGTGGCCGTAATCCGAAATGTCCAATTTAGGCGCATACGATTTTTCGAAAAGGGCCCTACCTTCGACGATCCGCCGATGATACGCCTTGCCGATTCGCTTGGGCTCGGTGTCTTCATCTTCGGGGCGATTGGGGTTGAGCCAGCTTCTTATCCAGAAATCAAGCGTGCTCACCATCAGCCACTTGATCCCAGAATTGCTCAGCCGGGGCTCGGCGTGATACCAGGCCTCATCCAGGTCGAAGAACAGGCCATCGTCAAGCATTATCGGCCCACGTCACTAAGCCGAAAAACCAAAGCGGCGGAATGAGAATGGGCCATAGCGCACCCAACACAACTCCGGTAAAAATATTGAGCCGTGTTTTACCGGAACCCGTTTTCCCCAACGCTTTTTCGCTGAAAAACAACCCCGTTCCTGCCCATCCTATGGCATAGAACCACGCCGCCAGGGCTATTCCGTAGTCAGGCATTAGATATACTCCACACGCTCAATAACCCTCTCGCCGCTCTCGGTCACGCGTATGAGACATCGGGGCACTTCCATGTAACCGATCTCGACAAGGCGATCGATATATGGCTGGATGCGCCGCTGGCAATCTTCTTGCTCATCACGGATTAATCGATGTAAGTGCTGTTTCTCAGCTCTCAGTTTTTCGTTCATCATCCACCCACCAAATATCCAATCAGCGCCCTAAAGGACCGGCACGAGGAAAGAAAGCACGATCATCTCACCGGCCGCCACAAAAACTATGTTGAGCAATTCAAACATCGCATTCTCCTCTTAGATGGTTAACGCACTAAATATCCGATCAGCATCCCGGCCAATAGACAGCAGCCCACGATGCAGGCTGCAGCGCGGCTTTGGATCAAGCGGTTCATGGCCAAATCAGCGGCGACATAAGACCGACAACGACAGCGGTCCATGCCGCAGCGAAAAGTACGACAACCCAAATCGGGAAGGGCCGCTTCTTCATTCGTCCGTATCCTCTTCGCCTTCCCGACACCGACAGCAGACCCACATTTCGCGTTGCTGGTCCCATGATTCCGGCTCGGCGTCCGTATCGATCAGAGAGTGGCAGTTGTCGCAGTGGAGCCAGCTCACGATTGCGGCCCTTCGAGTAGTTTCGTCGCATGTTCGCCGAGCGACCGGCCATCCGGCAGCATCATATAAGGCATGAAAACGTGTTCGAATGTTAGAATGCCGGTTTCAATCGCCGTAACTTGTCCCTTGACCCAATCGCGTAGAATACTGTTGACGGCGACTCGGCCCATTTCGAGAGCGCGCATTTCCCATTCGCGTTCGCCGTAATGCCGGCGGCTTGACCATGGATTTTCTCGCAGCCATGTGTTCGCATAACCCTGCCAGTTGGCCCGGAGCTGAACATCGCGTTCGCGCCACTTGAAGGCCAACAGCAATGTTTTTTCCTCGTAGTCGTCCATGAAGCCGATCTTCGAGCACCCGAATCGCTTCAGAATTCGCCCGATCTCAGCGCGGGCCCGTTCGCCGCTCGATGCGTTCTCATAGGGCAGAGACATCACACCATCCACACGATTGCCATGCGCCCGCTGCGAGTCGCCCGACGCATCCTTGAGTCGAATACGAGTCCTTTTTGAGCCAGCTCGGACCGGCGAGTGCGCAGCGTCGAATGCGTCATGTCGTTAAGAGCAAACGAAATCTCTTCGTCGGTCAGCCCGTAACTGGCGTTTGAGAGAACATCCAAAACCGCTCGTTGTTTCTCGCTGATTTTCTCAGCAACCGATTCGGCGGCGTCATGCGATGTTTCGGGGTCGATCGTCCGGGCTCGTGTGTGTGGGGCAAAGGGATTGAAGTCAGCCACCGAATAAAACCTTCCTGAGTTCCAAATGCCGCTTATCGGCCATCGCGCGAAACGCATCGAGTATGGCCAATTCCATGGCAAGATAGTTTCGCTCGCGTTCATGTTTTTGCTCTAGGATTGGTGCAATGCCGACCCGCCTGATACGCCGCCGTGTATTCAAGGCCAGCCGAGCGATGATTTTTACCCGTCGCCATTGTGTCTGGCGTATCCTTACAGCAGACCAGAACTCATGTGACGCAATTTCAAGCGGCGAACCGCCTATAATTTTCCACACCTGCCACGCATAAGGCGGCATTGCGTCATAGCGGTTCTCTATGTCGGCGCGCCTTAGCATTTTAATATCTCCCACCACCACCGCCATCGCCATAGCCATAACCATAACCACCGCCATCGCCATAACCATAACCATAGCCACCACCACCACCATAACCACCACCATAACCACCGCCACCGCCATCGCCATAGCCATAACCATAACCATCGCCACCGCCATCGCCACCGCCATAACCATAACCATAACCATAACCATAACCACCGCCACCGCCATCGCCACCGCCATAGCCATCGCCATAGCCATAGCCATCCAAATCAGCAGCGCGCACCACGTACCTAGTTTCGCGTTTTGAAGCCAAGGCTAAAACTTTATTGGCCGGCATTGCAGCAGCAATTTTTCTGGCAAATTTGTGGACACGCTCACTCACGCCTGATTGACAAGCGCCGACCCGCACCAAATCATCCGCGGTAATTAATGGGTTTGCCATTTTTCCCATGCCTCGGCGGTAATGGCGATCACAGCGGCAATGCCATGTAGCATTGGAATATCGGCCTTTGAGCTGATTTTGCTTTGATCGGTCGGCCCGGTTTCGCACAACTCCATGACGCCTTTGGTTGTGCCCCAATAGATAGCCATGCGGGCTTCATTGAGTGGCATCGATCGGGCTTTCAAATCTTGATCGTCGGGAATTAGGCCAGCGAACACCCCGCGGTATTCAGTGGTGATCAAAACAGGCTTCATTGAGTTTCTCCTTACTGATTTACTGAAGGAAGCCTCCAAACAGCAGCCGCCTTCCTGAGATAGTGATTAGGCTGCTTTGGCGGTCTGCCTGACATCACGCTGGCGCTGTCCCTCGGCCTTCCAACCCTCGAGCCACGCGGCGCGCATGTCAGGCCGTTTGTAATGATTGTCGGCCTGCTTGGCATTGTTGCGCCGAGCCTCGCGCCCCTTCATCTTGGCGATGCGGATCGCATTGCGATAACGCTTGGTTCGTTGTGTCTTTGACATGCTGTCCTCGATTCCGTGGAGTGTTTTACGAAGGTAAGGAACCCTAACCCACGTGTCAAGCGATTATTCATCGTCCCCGAATTTTTATTGTCTAATGGAATCGCTTGACATTTTGGTTAGGCCCGCTCTACCGTAGCGACATGCGTGATCCGATTCTCGTCGACGCAATCGATAAAGCTGGCGGCCCCACGGCATTCGGTAGAAGCCAGGGGATCGGCAAAAGCGCCGTGATCCAATGGCAGCGCTGCCCGCCGCACAGGTGCTTGGCGCTGGAGGAGGCGTCGGGCGTCTCGAGACATAAGCTGCGGCCTGATATTTACGGCAAGGCATCACGTAAAAAGGCCGGCAACAATGCGTGAATTGCCGGTAATCATTTTCATCTACGCCGGTATGGCGGGGTTTTTTGTATTTGCCACTTTGTTTGTGTTGTTTCGCTCGATCCCGATTCTGCTGGACCGAGCAACCGAGCTTCGCGGCCGGATCGTTGCCGCGGAGGGGCGGGTCGCAATTCGGCGATCCTCCACACGTCTCAGCCAGACGTGAAGCCTCCCTGTTAACTGGCCGGGCCTTCGGGCCCGGCCTCTTTTCTGAGGCCCCATGCTGTACATTGGAATCGATCCCGGTTTAGACGGCGCAATCGCCGCCCTCGATGGCAGAGGCTCTCTGATTGTCTCAGACATGCCGACCTTCCAGATTGACCGAGGGAAGAAGAAAAAACGCGACATTGATCGTGTTCGCCTTTCGACAATTCTCAAGAACCGCCCCGAGGCCGTCGATCGAATCGTCTACATTGAGAAGGCTCAATCCATGCCGGGTCAAGGTGTCAGTTCGATGTTTTCATACGGCAAAGGCTACGGCATTGCTTTGGGGATTCTCGCGGCGCATCAAATCCCACACTTCGAAATCCCGCCCGCGAAATGGAAGAAGGTTCTCGGCGTGCCGCTGGGCAAGGATGGGGCGCGTGCGCTGGCCTCTCAATTATTTCCTAACCATGCCGATAAATGGCCCCTGAAGAAACATCACGGCCGGGCGGAAGCCGTCTTGCTTGCCTATTACGCGCTACACGAACAATCAAACAAATTATTGCAGGCACCAACATGCTGAAGATTCCCAAATCGATCAAATGCCCTTATTGCAGTGTGACACTGATGATTCGCGACATAGGGAATTGCAGGACGGAAAAAAGCCGATGCGCAGAAGCACCATGCCGCCGACCAATGTGGAGCACCACGCTCAATGATGGCCGGAACACGGCACAGCTCGGAATGACACCAGACCAGTACGAATCTTGGATGCGGTCATGACTCTCGTCGAAGGCGTGATGCTCCACTACGGATGCAGACAGAGCATAGCTGTTATGCTCCTGGCGCATGACACGACCATGGCAAAAGCCGTGAGATTCTTCGGCCCGCTGCGCTGCTACTACTCCAAGCAGAAGGAATCCTGGACGCTCGACCAACGCAAGGCCGAGCCCAGAACCATCATCGAGCGCTGGCATTGGTGGCAGCAGAGTCATGCCGAGTTGGGTTAATGTCTCGCGGCTATTACGCCATGCACCGGGGTTGGATGGATCATGAGGTATTCGGCCGCCCGATCTACACGAAGGCGATGGCGTGGGCCTATTTGATCGAGAACGCGGGCTGGCGACCATATCGGCGGGATATCAACGGCAAGCTCGTGACGCTACAAAGAGGACAACTTGCGGTTAGTATAAGGTTCCTAGCAACTAAATTTAGGTGGCCGAAGAGTGTTGTGCATCGGTTTCTCAACCGTCTCAAAACCGAAACGATGATCGAGACGGCAAGCGGGACAGGAACAACCGTCATAACCATTTGTAACTATGATGAATATCAATTGGACGACTACTTGGACCGGGACAGTGAATGGGACACCGAGAGGGACAGCAGCGGGACAGCAGCGGGACAGCAGCGGGACAAAGTAGAAGAAGGTAAAGAAGGTAAAACAAGAGAGTCTAAGACTCACAGCACCGTAGGAGATCGATCGAATGCACGAGGGACAGGGCTCCCGGAAACTTGGAACCCTTCTGAACAAGATATCGCCTTCGCTCGAGCCCGAGGAGCAACGGAAGAAAGGATCTCCGAGCTTGCCGACGAATTCCGAGACTACTGGATCGGAGTCCCAGGAGCCCGAGGTATCAAGAAGGATTGGCCGGCGACATGGCGAAATCGTGTCCGCCAAGTCATCACAAATGGTTCCGGTGAAAAGCCACGAGGAGGCAAGGCGCGCGCTGGACCGGGCTCGAATCTGTTTGAGGGGGCAGCTCGCGCGGCAGCTCGCGTCCAACGAGGATCAAAGATATCCGAATGATGCGCCGAGCTACACCGTCGAGATCGGCCCGTTCATCCCGCCGCAATGGGGGCCCCAGGAGGCTAGGGCGGGGCGTGAGGCGCTTCGCGAGCTTGAGGGGTGCCTGATACCCGCAGAGCCCGATTGGATCGTAGGGCGCGCCGCTACGCTCCTCAGCCACTATTACACGCCGGATCTGCCGGCGAGCATCGTCGAGGCGGCCTTGGTCGACTGGGCCAGTCTTCTCGATGGCGTCCCGAAGTGGGCCCTTGAGCGGGCCTGTATGGAGTGGTTGTCACGCGAGCCCCGGAAGCGGCCGGGCCCCGGCGACGTGAAAAACCTTACCGATGTGATCTTAGGCCGTTGGCCACGGTTGGCCGAGAAAATCAAGACGACACTGCAAGCAATTTGATGTTGAGCCAGACAGACAAAATTATTTTGTTTTTCAAATGGTCGTCGTCAACGCTCGATTTTTTGTCGCGCGCCGACGAATACGAACCGATCAACGATGATCGGGTTGGTGGTGTGATTGATAGAGCCTTCGATGATCTGCAAAGCCAAGAAGCGCAAGCGCGTTACGAAGCCGAACACCAAGAACTTCAAGGTGGCGTGTTGTTTGAGCAACCATTCACCGACGAATATCTCCCGGTGATTGACGAGGAGCCCATAGCTCCAGGACCGCCGCCGCATGTCCAAAAAACCGGAACCCAATCTAATGGCTAGAGCGCTAACTTTTCACGCGGTTCATGACGGCGGGGGGTGTGGCACGGGCGAGCAAAGTTTATGGGCGGCCGTGATTTGGCAGGCACTACACGACGCTTTCGTTCCCGTGACGAAGCATAAGGGCAAGCGTGGTGTGCTGACCCAGGCTTGGGCCCGAACGTGGCTCACGGGCGGCGGGGGAGATTTCAGGGCAATATGCTGGTATGCCGGGATTGAGCCGGCGTGTGTTCTCAAACGGACCGAGGAATGGAATCGGCGCGGCTGGCCCATGAAGGTTTGGCACCGGCTCGAAGAAATAACACAGGCTCAGTGGGGGAAAGACGCCGCGGAACCGCGAGAGGGGTGGGGCTCTACCTGAGCCCGAACAGTTTATGGTCTGATGTGCTGGTAAGCTCGGTTCGTCGTATCGTCCGGGTCTTGTTCGACACCAAGGGCGTCGAAATTCATCGTGTTGTAATAGCCTTTGCCTTCGGCCGCGAGTAAGCCAAATTCATGGCTCATGAGTGTGCGATTCGGCGGGGTAATCACGATCCCGTCAATGCCGGTGCCACGCTTACGGCTCTCAGCAATGAAGTCTTCGAGGATCTGCACGGCCTCTTCATTGTTGCGCGCGATGCGAGCGCACGCCACAGCGGGGCCCAACAAGCCACGATTGCGGCGGCAGTATTCCATCGCTTCTTCGGCGTCGTTGGTGACGATGGTTAGCACGGCTTTCCCTCTGAGTTGCTCAAGCATCGGATCAGAGAACGGCGCAAACGCACAACCGCCGAACAATCCGGAGACGGCGAGCCACACAAGAACGATGGCGATTGCTCCAAGCGGCCCGAGTATTTCAGCTATGATGCGTTTCATGATTTCTCCTCTTCATCGCCACCATACGCGCTGGCATCGACCCACACCCATGCCTGGACATAGGCCCCAGGATCATCGCTCACGGATACTACGGCGTCGTCGTCGATTTCGATTTCACCATCGCAGTTCCACCGGGCGTCAGCGGCCTCACGGATGCGCTTCATTAGTTCTGGGTCGGCGTCGGCGTCATCGATGGCGGTGCAGAGACTTTGGAGTGCCACATTTAAAGTCGGATAGGTCGGATAGCCCGGCCACCGTGGCATTTTCCGCACGACATCAACCACCGCGCGGGCTTGTGTTTCGATTGTGCTTGGCATCGTCTTATTCCTTCGGTTAGGTCGTTAAGGGTTAAGCTGCCCGATTGGCACGCCTGCCGTGCGGGTTTTTTGGGCGTGAATTTCAGCGGGGCAGGCAGGTCCGTAAGCACAGCTTGATATGTAAATTCCGTAAGAGCATGTACCAAGAAGGCCACCGAGCATCAGGACTGCGACCCAACCACCCGCGGCACGCCATACCTCGCGGTTCATGGTCATTCTCCTTCGATCTTGGTTAGCAGAGCGCGAATATTCAAGCGTTGTAGGGTTGTGATTGCCCAGTGTGGTGTGTTGTTTCCGTCTCGTATTTGGTAGCAAGCGTCAAGGGGTGATCGCAACAAATCAGCCATTTCCGGCGCGGCTGCGATTAGCCGGGCGTTGGCTAATGCGCGCGGGCCGAAGCATTCTGCAATCATTTTTGAGCCGGTTGGAGCATGTTCGGCATAGACACCAATCACGCCATTAGAGAGCGGAGCGGTATCTGCCGTCCAAGGTGCGCGAATATAGATACTCATGGTTCTGCACTCCTACAGGGGTTAAGCGGCAAGCCACGCTTTAAGTTGCAAACCTGCATCAAGATCGTCCGGGTTCTGCACGAGCTGGCGCAATGTTGCGAGCACTTACTTGCCGGACGGCGTGCGTTTCTTCTGTGGGGCCTCGCCAGTATCGGGGATCACTTGGCCGTCCCAAAGGACATGACCGGGCACAACGGCCTGCTTGCCGACCCACTGGCACAACTTGCGGCCGCGTTCGAAATCCCATGGTTTGCCGGCTTGCGACCAGAAGGCCATGCGTTTGGTTGAACCATTTTCGAGTGTGGCGACATAGACGGGCGGGGGCCATGCGCCCTTGCGTAGTTGGCCGAGTGTGAAGTGATTCGGATTGTGATATGGCACAGCGTGTCTCCTACGGGGGTTAACCTAGCTCTAACAGCCAGTCAAGGTGCCCTGCCAGCAACAGGATAGCGGCCAGGGCGATTAAGAACTTGTCGCGCATCATGCGAAACCCCGTGATTTGCAGTCGTTGAGGCAATCGCCACTGTGTTGCCACTGGCCACAGTTGGGGCAGACACCAAGCCGGGCGTCGCGTTGTTCGTTGCTCTCGACTTGTAGAATGTCGCTGGTTTCGTAAACACGTTTGCCAACGTCATAATCGGCAATGTGGCCCATGAAATCAGTTACGCGCCAAACACGGCCGAATGCGTTGAAGTTTGGTTGGCCAACGTCAAATGGGGTAATTTCTCTGTATGGACGGGTCATAACAAACCTCACTAGGCTAGGGTTCAACACACTCAACTCTGCCCCAGGGTCCAGACTGAGGCAGGCTTGAGGGTGTTAATTGGCGTTCCAATTATCAAGGCTGTCACATTCTATTGACGTAATCAGCCCTTCATCGCCGCTGCGAGCACCTTTGAAGTCGAGCAATACGAGCTGTTTTTGAAGTTTTTGCATTAGCGCATCAATCATGGCTTGCTCGCCAGAAGCGGATTCGGCAAGGGTGATTTCAACTTGTTCGAGCGTGATAATCAGGGTGGCGTCTACAGTGTACTTCATTTTGCTGTTCTCCGGTTCTTTAACAAAAGACGGGCCGCAAGCACTACACAATGGCCGCCAGCCAGGAATATCGGGGGTCCATCCAGCAATTAATCCGAGGCAATCGGGGCAGCGTCTCATAGTGACACCGTGATACCGTGTTTGTGGGCTTGTTTTCTCAATGCTCGGCGCTGTGCGAAGAAGAGTGCTTTTGCGTTCCGGAGCGTCCGATGATAGGAAACTGAGCCAACTAAAAACCCAGCTTCAAAAGGGTAATTCCAATCAATTGGCGTTCCCATTTTCCAGTCACCCGTGTCTGTTTTGAAAATGACAAATCGGTGAGGAAAGGAACCGATTTGATAGGTTTGACTATCAATCTTTGTCAGCGGGTTCATGATGGTTTGTTCCTACTAAGGGGTAGCAGGGTCGCACCATGCTGTTCAAGAACTGCATCGCAACGCTTGCGCAGCAAGGTGACAAGGATCTCTGCGTCATGAACCGCATCAACGCAATCGCGGCGCAGCGCAGACTTCAGGGCGTCTCTGAGCCAGTAAGACGTTGCGGGGTTGTCGAGCATGGTTTGCATCTCGGCGCGGGTATCGGGATCAAGAACGATAGGCATTGACGTGATCTCCTGTAAGGTGAGCTCTTGTTCTAACGCGGCCCGATTAAAGATTGGTGAAGATATGGCGTTAATGGGCGAATATTCGTGTTGGATATTGTCCATTGGTTCCTCCACCGGCAGCACAAAGGGTGTTAGCTGATAACAGCGACCATCTTAGCGTGGCTTCCATCGGCAAAACTTGATATGCGGTAGCGCAATCGAGCGCCGACATGGGCCGACAGCAGCTTGGCCATTTGTGTTGATGTATTGAGGCGATGCGTAACACCAAAAACCCGGACATGGTAGCCTGACCCAACGTGGTGTTTTGAGCAGCGATGAATGGCGGTGAAAAGCTTATCGGCGTTCGTTGCCATGGTCCCCTCCGTTCAGTTAAGCTAACCCTAGCACATGCGAGCCCATCGGTGTAGGAAAACTGTACCGCATTAACGCATACCTAGGTAGACCAAACGCATGGCTGGCCTAGCATGCTCCAGGACAACTCGAACCCAAGCACACCCTGGTGCGCCGGGGCCGGCTCAGGAACGCGACCCCGCGTCACGCACAGCAACACACCAAGGCAAGAGGCGAAGCTTCCCCACCATGCGCCCAAGGGCGCGAGACAAGGCAATGACGAGAGGCGAGGGAAACGGCGGCCCGCGTCACAAGAATGCGCTATAGAGACAGGAAGCGAGAGCTTCCCCACTATGGGGACACAGACACACAGTGAGCATCACGGCGGGCGCACGAGAGAATGCCGCCCAACGTCAGACAGCGCACCACCTACCCCTTACTCACACCATACAACTAGCTTCTTCCCCTTCGGGGGTCGAGACAGACATGAACATTACGCACAGCAACGGACAGCGCAGAGCAATGGATAGGGGTGGACGTGGATGGGTCGGAAACACGTCCACTTGCCGTGAAACGTACGATGGGCGCGTGTTTCACGTGAAATAGGTGTGTTTCATGGGCAATTCACTCTCATGCAAGGCATGGTGGGGCGCAGATCGGCCAAGAATCGCATAATGCACCGCACTGAGAGGCAACACGTTGATATTGCAGGCATTAATATTTACCATAATACATATTATCGGGATTATGAGCCCTCAGAGGCGCTCAAGTGGCAATGGGCGATTGGGCACACCCCCCTGGGGGTGCGTGGGCGTGGGCCCCTCCGCCTCCGCCATGCTTTGCCCAAAGTACCTAGGATTGGTTTTGGTTCGTTTCACATATTTCCGTTATTTTTCAATGTTCTGCAGTGGGGTCATCGACGGATTTGGGGTTCCGGGTATATTTTTCGGGTCAAAAGGGCCCTAGATTGGTATTTTGGTTGTGCTACGGCGATTTAGAGGAGTGGCAAGGTATGCCTGAGACGAAGCGCGAGATGGCACGGCGGGCGGCGCAGCGGAAGCGCCGGGGTAAGATGGGGACTTTGAAGCAGGTTTCGGAGTTTCTGGTGTTCGGGAATCCTGTTGAGGGTCAGAAATTCAAGCGTGGGGCGGCGAAGCGGCGGAAGAAGGCGGGTACGGGGGTTCGTCGGAAGGGCTGATTTTTGTTGCGTATTTTGGGTTTTGGCGTATTTTGGATTTAGGGACTGACCTCCCTCCTTCGATTCCAACGCACCATCGCTAGCTCGAGGCGGCCCCGGCGCACAGGCCGGGGCCGTTTCTTGTTGCGCGTCATGGGTTTTGGGATATTCTGAGCGTCCGCTTGATGAGGCGCTGGCTCCACCGCACCCAAGGGAGGCCCCGGTTTTCGAATCGGGGCCTTTCTTTGTTGGTCGAATAAAATTGACATCCCGTGGAGCGTGAAATATAACGCCTAAATGTCCCGTCAGGCGTTATCCCCACACCACGCAGCATGGCTTGAAGCCCATCCTCGCCGATCTGAGGCTTGGCTGCAGGACGCGACGGCGGAGGGATTTGATGTCCACCATCTCGACGGGGACAAAACAAACGACCGGCCAGACAACCTAGTTCTTCTCGAGTGTGAGGATCACATGAGGCTGCACAATGGCGGCCGAATGATCCGAAAACTCGTTAGAACAAGCAACCGCTGGGGCGAGAAACGTGCGCCAAAACTGAACAGTGGTGCACCGGGGAAACCCGAAACCCACGCAGGGCCGGCAGAAAGCGTGCGGTGGAAACGCGGGAAGATGGCGTATCCGCTCAGGGCGAAGAACCTGCTTTGGAAGCATGCGGCGGACCTCATGGGGCTCCCGAGGAAGCAATGGAATTTGCAGGCTAGTTCTCTTCTTTGTGACACAGCCTATTATGCGAAGATTGAAGGTTTAGAGTGGCCTATACCATGCGCCAGAATGGGATCGAACCGGCGCTCAAAGAACTAGGTTGGACGGGGAAGCGGCTCGCCGATGTTCTCGAGGTCCACCAAAACCGCGTCAGCGAATGGCGTACCGGCCGACGACCAGTGCCCGGTCCTGTGAAGGCGTATTTGAAATTGGCGGTATCCGTGAAACGATTCGGTGGTTCCGCTTTTATGATGCTGGAGGAGCTATGAGCGACATTCTCGGGCAGCTTGGCGGAGTGCGGATCATGCCAAGCCCCCACCACCCAACCGAGTTTTCCCACATGGAGACGGTCCGTTTCGCGGCTCACCCGCTCATCCGGTGGCTGGCGCGGTGGCTCCCGATCGAGCCATACATCGAGGCGGAATACGCTCGGCAAAAAGATTGTGCCGCGATTTTCAACGGATACAACAACACGCTGTATTGCTCGCTGGCCCAAGCCGATTATCTGCGCCGGCACACAGGAGCACGGGAGCTATGAAAGACCTGATAGCCCGTCTCGAGGTGGCGACTGAGGGCAGCCGGGAGTTGGATGAAGCCATCCAGGCAGAACTTGACGGGTATCCTCTCCCGGATGGCCATCAATACGGCAATATCCCCAAATTCACGCGAAGCTTGGATGCTCCCCGAATCGCTGGTGCCGGAGGGGTGGCGGGTGCTGGGGCTCAGGCAGATTTGGTACAACAAGGAAGACTTGTGGGATTGCGAATTGGCGAGAAACAAAGGGATGGTGGTGAAGCCAGCCGCCCGAACGGAGGTTTTCCCGCCAACAGCAGCCCTCGCCCTCTGCATCGCAGCACTGAAGGCGCGGCATGATGACTGACACCCCATGGCACAATGACGAAGCCTATGATGGATGGCTGCGCGTGCTCAAAGAAGAAGTGATTGAAGGTGATTTCGGCTATGAGCCAGGGGAATTCACGGTGTACCACGACGCATGGTGGCCGCTCTATTTAGAGGGTCTAAATCCTGAAGCAGCTTGGCAACGCGCACTAAATGCCCACAAGAAGGCGCGGCAAGATGGGTGAGCACACCCCGATTGCTCCTAACCGTTTGGCAACATTTCCCGGACCCACCGGAGCCCAGCCATGACTGACATAGTTGAGCGGGTTAAACACGCAATAGCGTTTACGCCATATGGGCCAGGGCTAGGGCATGTTTTTATTGACAGTCTGGGCGACAAAGACATTGAGTGCATAGCCCGCGCCGCCATCCTCGAAACCCTGGCTGCGATCATAGAAGATTTTGATAAACACGCAGCATGTCTCAGCAACACTGGACGCCCACGGGAAGATAATAATTATGGGCGCGCCGCTGCCATGATCGACAAGCTACGGCAGGAGATTGAGGGATGAATCGCAATAGTCCTTTCGGGTCGAATCCTTTGGGTCTCGGCGGTTTGCTCGGCGGTGGGCTATTCGGATTTGGCTCGGTACAACACCAACAGCCGGCAGCATACGATCTTCTGACTGCTCAGCTCAGGGCGCAGCAGGAGGCAAATTTTCAGGCGGAACTTCATCGGCGGGCGGCCGAATCCGAAGCGAAGCCGGTCGATCTCGTTCTGCGGCCAGACGGGACATACGGCCCGAAAGAGGAACCGCGGAGATTGGAGAAGAAATGAGGGACGATCAAAAATTCGTTGCGGAAAGGGATCTCGTCTCAAGCGATCCTGAAACGACGATTCACTCAGTCCCCATGGGAATTAAAGGCGTCGATGAACTCGCAGCCCGCCTTTACGTCGAGGAATGGGCGAAGGATAATTGCGACGTTAATATGGTCTTAGAGGGGAAAAGCGGCAAACTGTACCCTGTCATGGATCTCGTTCACGCTTTCCTCGACAAGATGGAGGCGGCCGTTGCCAAAACTGACCGCTGAGGGCTTGCGCAAAATCGAAGAGGGCTCGACCAAAGAGCAAGTCGAGCGCGCCTGTGTGATCGTGGAGGCGAACGGCTGGCCACGGGGCTCGGATGTGCCACTCTATGTGTGGGCCTTGGCGTGTCAGCGCGTGGCCATCACCGACGAGCCGAACCCGTTCATATGATGACTGACTCAATCCAAAAATGCTGCCACGGTCACGAGATGACCGTCGAGAACGTCTACGTCCGGCCGGGCGGCAAGAGGGAATGTCGGGTTTGCAAGCGCGCCACCATCGCACGGGCCCAGAAGAGAAAGCGCGACATCGCCAGGGCCAAGAAAGGCGGGATGCAAGCCAACTCCCCGGAGAACGCGAAACCCGAAGCCTCCGCTGCCGTACTCGAGGCCGCCGCGGACCCCGCAGGGAATATCCGGAAGACCGCAGAGGCGGAAGGCATGGCCCAATCCACGGCCTATCATCTCGTGGACAGGATGGAGACGAATCATCCGGCGACGATGGCCACACTCCGGCAAATCAAGACGGACGAGCTGAAGGAAAAGTGGGCCAACCTCGCGGCAAATGCGCTGGACAAGATCACGCTCGAAAAGCTGGAGCACACCAACGCCCGCGACCTAGCCTGGGTCGCCGGGGTCGCGACAGACAAACGTCAGCTCCTAGACAATCAGCCGACGGCAATCGTGACACATCAGGATCGCGCCGATCTCTCCAAACTCCTCCCATTGCTGGTTCAGGAAGCGGAACGCCGGCAGATGAAGACCATCAACGGAACGGCCACGGAAACCGATGGAGACTAAATGGCCGTCAAGATCATAATCGGCGATTGCCGCGAGCAATTGCGAAAACTCCACGACGAGAGCGTGCATTGCGTGGTGACGAGCCCGCCATATTTTGGGCTGCGAGATTATGGGGTTGATGACCAAATCGGGCACGAAAAGACGGTTGATGAATATGTCAAGGTGCTGGCTGATGTGTTCCGTGAAGTACGTCGCGTGCTGCGCAAAGATGGGACGATGTGGTTGAATCTTGGGGACTGCTATGCAGATTCATGGGGCGCGCAGGGGCGCAAAATCTTGCCCGCAACGCTGAGCCGCAATCAAATCTCCAATCATCCAAAATGTGCCAGTCACACCGGCACAATCCGAGACGCAGGTTTAAAACCCAAGGATCTGATGATGATGCCAGCACGGGTGATCTTGGCACTTCAAGCCGATGGTTGGTGGGTTCGTTCCGAAATTATCTGGGCCAAGCCGAACCCGATGCCTGAGAGCGCCACGGACCGGCCTACCTCGGCGCATGAGAAGGTGTTTTTGCTGACCAAGAGCGCGCGGTATTTCTATGATGCGGAGGCGGTGCGAACGCCAAGCAATGGTTATTCCAAGATGCCCGATGGCTGGGATACAGGGCCAGGGAGCCATGGCACAATTCATCGCAATGGCAGGAAGAAGGGCAGGAAAACCGACAAACAAAGGGGTCATTCCCGGCGGCATGATGGTTTCAACGACCGCTGGGACCAAATGACGAAGGGCGAGCAACAGGCTAGGTATGCCAACCTCCGTAATGTCTGGACTATCGCCCCCGCGCCCTTCCCCGAGGCCCATTTCGCGACCTTCCCGCCGGCCTTGGTTGAGCCCTGCATCAAGGCGGGCTGTCCGAAGGATGGCACGGTGCTCGACCCCTTCGGCGGCTCGGGCACGGTCGGGCTGGTCGCCGATCGGCTTGGGCGCGATGCGATCCTGATCGAGCTGAACTCGGACTATGTCACTATGGCCAAATGCAGGATTCAGGGCGATGCGCCAATGTTCACAACTGTCCAGATATCCGCGCCAGTAACTCATGTCAGCAATTGACCTCACTCGCTTCCACGACCCCGAGGTATTAAAGACTCTCTCGGACGAGGAACTCGGCCGGCTCATAGGTCACGCAACCGACCTCACAGCAGAGGATCGGAAGCTCAACCAGATCCTATATTACCGGGCAGCATCCGAGCGTGCAGAGAAGGTTCATTACTCGACAGCCGGGATAGTTGGCGTCGGTGGTGGTAACAGGTGCCAAGTCGCCGGGACACGAGTAATAACAAATCGCGGAGCGATTGCGATCGAAGAAGTGAGTAAAGGAGATAAGGTCGCGGGGCGACAGCGCTGGCCTGGGGTGGTAACAGATATCCATAAATCTTCTGAACCTATGCCGATCTATCGGCTAACGACGAAACGCGGCTACACGATGTTCGGCAGCGCTGAACATATGAACTTGGTTTGTCCATCCCGGCGAAGAGATTGGCACAACGGCCAGGACGCGGATTATAAAGCCGCAGAGTGGTTGGAACTTAGCGCATTGGCGCGCCATGATTTTGAAAAGTCATGGCGCTACATTGCCATGTCTGCTGGGGGAGGGTTTCCGGAAACTTGCGAGATAACGCCAGATGACTCTTATTTCTTCGGATTAATGATTGGTGATGGTTCTTATTGTGGTACGGGGTACAGACGCCATGTAATGAACTATACGACACACAGCGACGATATTGTTCTTATTTTGTGGGTTAGTAGGTATCTTAGCCAGCACGATGTGAAACACCGAATCGCCAGAAAGTCCGGCAGAACTAATGGCGCATACATTGCTTGGTGCAGTGCTCGGTTTGCTAAATGGCTCGTCGAGCGAGATCTGCAAAGACAGCGTGGCCCGTATAAAACAATACCGGAAACAGTTTGGAGGGGGACACGGGCAGTTGTGGCCGCGTTCCTCCGGGGCTTTGCAGATTCTGATGGCTGCGCAACCACCAAGCCATCCGTTGTCTATATCAACCGCTCATATGAGTTAATGCGCGGCGTCCATATCTTGCTTCGCCGCTTCGGGATTAATGCCAGCTTGAGAAAGCAATCGGCCAACGTCCGCCATAAGAGGCCCAATGACACATGGCGGCTAGAAATTTGTGGGGCGAATGTCCGGCGGTACGCGGCGGAAATTGGTTTCTTGCTGCCAAGCAAGACCGCACGACTCCCGAACAAACCACCGCCGCTTAAACCAACCGTCCAGCAGCGATGGGATCGCATTATTTCTGTGGAACCGGATGACGAGCAAACAGTCTATGGGCTGACGATCAGTCCTGAGCCACATTACATGGCGGACGGCTTTCTCCAGCACAACAGCTCCAAGACGGAGACCTGCATCGTCGAGGCCGTCGCGCTATCGACCGGCGTCTTTCCGATGGACTACCACGATCTCTTCATGAAGAAATTCCGCGGCCCCATCAATGTCCGGATGATCTGCGAATCTCTGACGACCACACTTTACCCGACCATTCTCCCCAAGCTGCAATATTGGCGCTGGTCGGGAATCGATCAGCAGGGCGGGAAAAGAGGGCATTGGGGTTGGATTCCGAAGAAATGTCTAATCGACGGTTCATGGGACAAATCCTGGAAAACTGATCTGCGGAGACTCCGGGTACTTTGTTACGATCCCGAGAATCCCGACCGTGTATTGGGTGAATCGTACTGGCAACACATGAGTTATGATCAAGATCCGGAGGATTTCGCATCGGGCACGTTCCATATTATCCTGCACGACGAGCCGCCCAAATATGCGATCTGGCAGGAGAGCGAGGCCCGCGTCCTCGATGTCGGAGGGAGACTCCTGCTCGCGATGACGTGGCCGGATGATCCGGCGATTGCGGTCGATTGGATATTCGACGAGATTTACGAGAAGGGAAGGCCAGGGCCCAACAAAGATCCGAATGTCGATTGGTTCGAGCTTTACACGACCGAGAACGTCCACATGGATCAGGAGGTAATCGCGACCAAGACGGCCTCATGGAACGCGACGAAGCGACAGGTCCGGATGTTTGGTCAGCCGATTCGGTTTTCCAATCGTATCCATCCGCTTTATACCGACACGACTCAATTCTGGTGCTTCACCTGCGGGCGGACGATCATCCCGGTGAAACAGGAATGCCCGACGTGTGGCGATAAAGAGTATTCGGAGTTCTGTCATTTCCGGGAGTTCGAAACCCAGCCCTCGTTTCCCGCGGTGTTCCTCTTGGACCCGCATCCACGGAAACCTCATATGTTCATGTGGGTGCAGATCGACGGTAACGACGATTGGTGGGTCGTAGCGGAAGGCGAGGTTGACGAAGACCCGACTCAAGTCCGGGCCTATGTCGATGATGTCGAGGGCAACCTGAGCCTGAACGTCCAGCTCCGGTTGATGGACCCGAACATGGGCCGCTCTCCTTCTTCGGCGACGAAGCGGGAATCGAATTGGCAAGACGAATTCGCCGAAGCGGGGTTAGTATGCGACCTCGCCGACGATGGTTCGGTGGGACGGGCCAAGGTCAACGAGATGCTCCGGCCCGACGAATTCACCAAGCGTCCGAGGCTGCATATCCATTCTCGGTGCCTTAATACTAATACGCAAATCCACCGTTATGCCTGGGATGAATTCAGACAGTCGTTGGACAAAGACCTCAAGCAGAAACCAAGAGAAAAGTACGACGATTACCCGACGTTGCTTAAATACCTAGCTAATTGGAATCCAACCTTCTCGGCGTTGTCGGGGGGTCGCAAGATCATACAGAGGCCGGGAAAGAGGAAAGGAGCTTACTGATGGGTGTTGGGCCAGCACAATATTTTTGCACAAATGAGCAATGTAACGCTGTCATGAACCGTAGCGTCTGGGAAGCCCCACCATCAGAATGTCCGAGATGTCGGGCCGACGTTAGACTGCGTGTTTGGGGCGGCCCCGTACCATCCAACGAGAATGGCGGTTCCATCGGCGCACACGGATTTTCCGGTGAACCGTACAATAACCCGAGCCGATGGCCCAAACTTGGATCTGGTTAGGAGAACACCCGATGGCGACTCGACGGAAGGGCAAACGGAAGCCGTCCAAAGCGGCAACTGATCGGGCCTTTAGCGAGGTCCACGAGAACGAACCCGCGATTGTGGCCAGAACAAGGCGCAAAAAGGGTGCTGCGGCGGCCGAGCGCCAGAAGAAGCGGATTGCGCTGGAAAAGGCCAGAGATTCCGACCGACGAAAACGACGGAGGGCCTGATGGCAGGACGAGACAAACCCCGCCGGGGAAAGCCCAAGAGGGGCACTATCAAGGGTATCAAGGGCAGGAAAGAGCTGGACGTGGAGGGCCCCGGTAAGAAAGTAGGCAGAATGCCCACGCGCCGCCCCGAGACGAGGGGCGGCCGAGCCCGCAAACCCTCCGATGTCCCGCCGAAGAAACGGACGCGGACACGCCGGATTTAGGGGTATGACCGATAAAATTATCTCGCTCGCCAGCCGGCGGGTCGATTTCGATTCGATGGAGTTCCACTGCGACTGCACGAACCGGACGTTCATCATTTTGGGAAGCGGGATGGCGAAATGCGCGATGTGCGGGGAATACGCGGTCGGAGAAGACGGCCCCGTGAAAGGGTTGTGGCACACCCCGCCTGATATGCAAGTTGAAGAAGGCTCAGACGACGACACATATCAGACCGTCACCAGTTTCAGCGGGGATGAAGCAACAAAGGCCCGTATTGTTCGCGCCGCCAATGAAGTTGAAGGGATGATTTTCGCCGTATTTGGTTGGGACACGGGGCGGACAAGGGCAATTTACATGGGCGATTTCAGCGAGCCCGACCAAATATCATGGTTGTGGCGCAGACTGCGGCAGTGCTGGAAAGACATGATCCAAGGGAAACCATGACCGACATCAAGCGCCTGGGCTGTTGCACGCTCTGTGACGAGCCCGTATTCGAGGTTATCGCCGCCCACACCGAAGGGCCATATGACGGGCACCCGCGCGAGCTGGGGCCCGCCATGGAGAAACGAACGATGCTGTCTTTCAACCTAAAAAGCGGGCGCAGGATCGTTCTCACGTTCTGTTCCGAGTGTGCAGATGGCTTGGGACGCGACAAATTCGATGAAATATGGCAAAAGTGTATCGCTTCTAATCAATATGAGATTGATGCGACGGCCATAAAGTTGACGCCGAAACAGACCCAGGCTCACGAACAGGGGATGGCTCAAATGCGGGCAGACAGCATCGAACGGATGACCAATGCCAAACGGTAGAGAGCGAAAACGCAAAAGTTCCCGGATCGACAAAAAGCAGATCGTCAACCGCGTTCTGGAGTTCTACCGAAAGGACATCCAGGACCGGCAGGGCGACATCGAGGACCGACTCCAACGCATTGCGAAGTTCCGGATGTGGACCGAGGGCAAGGACTGGCCCTGGAAAGACGCTTCCGACGTAGCTCTCCCCGACATGATGACCCATTCTCTCCGGGTCCAGGACACACTTCACAACGCCGTGATGTCCGCCCGGCCGCCGGTCTTCCCCAAGGCGCTCCATAAGACGGACAAGAACAAGGAGGATACGGTCGCCACACTGACCGACTTCCAATTCTTCATCGAGCAGCCTGGAGAAAGCATCGTCGCCGACGCCGCGGACGCCTTCGTGAATGATGGCGTCGTGACGGCCTTCATCCCGTGGATCAAGGAAACCCGTGCTGTCGTGGATCGAAGAATCTTCGAGCCAATCCCCGACGAATTACAGCCTGGGGACTATTTCCGCGCGCTGTTGGAGCGGACGTTCTCCGATGCGACGATCATCCCGACCGACAGCGAATGGGGGTGGCGAATAATCGAAGACCCTCAGAAACCAGAGGAGCAACTAAAAGCAGAGTTCTTCACCAGCGGCCGGAAAAGAGACGAGGCCAGAGTCGAACTCGACATCCGGAAAGAGGTTACGGTCTATGACGGCCCCCGCGTTTTGATCAAGGAATACGAGGATGTCACCTATCCGATCAGGGCGAAGAATCTGCAAATGCCGAGTCCGTCCAACCCAGGCGGGGCCGCGCATGTGATCTTGGTCGATTATCCGACCGTCGATGAAATCCGCCGTCTGGCGAAGTCGAAATTCTACGACCAGATCACCAAGGAGGAACTCGACAAGCTCGATAACGTCCATCGCGACACGTCGGAAAATCAGGAAGCTAAGGACCAAAAAGACAGCGAGGCCGGGACCATCGATACCGAAGTCACCAAGAAAGCCAAGGGCCACGGCACTCTGACACGGCTCCTCTGTTTCGACCTCTTCGACATGGACAGCGATGGCACTGCCGAAGACATGATGTGGTGGGTGCTCAAGGAGACCGACAGTCTCCTCAAGGCAACACCCATGGCCGAGATGTATCCAACGACTCCTCCAAGGAGACCGTTCGCGGAAGCCTCCTTTATCCCGGTCAGAGAGAGACGAGCGGGGATCTCCCTTCTCGAGATGATGGAGGGGCTCCATGACGTGATCAAGATGCTCACGGACCAGACCGTCGATACCGGGACCATCACCGGGGTTCCGTTCTGGTTCTACCGCGCGTCCGGAGCCATGAAGCCGGAGATTCTGAGACTGGCTCCAGGTGAGGGCTATCCGTTGGGCGACCCGACACGCGACGTGCATTTCCCGAACATCCAGAACAACCAAGCCTCTTTCGGCCTCAACATGATCTCGATGCTGGGGCAGTGGGAGGAGAAATTGACCATGCTCGGGGACTTCCAGTTCGGCCGGGTTCCTCCGGGGAGATCCGCGGCATTACGGACGATCGGGACGACACAGCTCTTGGCCGGTCAAGGGGAGGCGCGGCCGGAACGGATTCTTCGGAGATTCTTCATCGGGCTGACGGAGATTTTCGCTCAAATGCACGAGCTGAACCAAATCTTCCTTCCCAAGGGCAAACAGATTTTGATCACCGGCCTGAAGGAAAAAGGTCAAAACCCTTATATGGACATCACAAGCACCGATAAGATCAAGGGCCGGTTCACGTTCGATTTCAACGCGAACGCCTTCAACTCCTCGAAACAAGCCCTCCAAGAAGCGCTCCAGGCGATCGGCCAGACCTTCATCAACCCGCTCTATCTGCAAATGGGTCTTGTCAATGAAGGCGGAATTTACCGATGGAGCCGTAATTTCGCCGAAGCCTGGGGCCAGGACGCAGACCAGTATCTCGAGAAGCCGGAGCCCGGCGTCGGCAGGATGCGAATCCTCGCAGAAGAGGCTATCTCAGCGATTCTGAGAACCACGATCCCGGATGGAATCCCATTGGAAGGCGCACTTCAGCATCTCCAGAAACTCATCGCCTACGCGCAATCCGACCAATTCGGCCTGCTCAGCGATCCGCAGCGCCAGATTTTCGGGACATACCTCATGGAAATCAGACAGATGGCGCAGGCGGAACAAGACCAGCAAAGAAGGCTCGCCGCGGCCCAACAGTTCCAACAGGCGAACGGCGCTCAAGGTCAACCCGGAGCCCCCGTGACGACGCCGCCGGCCGATCTGTCTCAACCTCAAGTGCAGGGTAACGAGTTACTAGATGAAACATTACCAGAATCTGGGGGAGGGGCTGTCCAGTAATGCCCAATAAAGAAGACTGGCGAAAGAACGTCGAGGAAAGGCGGAAGGAAGCGACCGACGCCGATAGAGGCAGGCGCAAAAGCGAGCTACGTCTAGTCGAGCAGGCTGCCGTAGATGCTCAAGTGGTCACGGGACATGAGTCCTGGGACCGTTATCTCTCGCATCTTCAGGGACTCGTTGATCAGCACAAGGGCTTTGAAACGCAGCTCCGCGCTGCGCTGGAATCACCCGATGTCATTGATCACGCGACTCTGATGCAGAACAAAATGGCGTTGAGAGAATGCCGGGCCAAGATAGAAGCCTGGGAGCTTGCCATCCGTCTGCCCCAGGAGTTAATGAGTGCGGGGCACGCCGCCAGAGAAGAACGAGAAGCCATCGAACGGCCGAATGATCAAGTCTAATTCACAGCAGCCTAACCTGAATCTCATGCTGCCAAAGGAGCTTATTGAAGCCCTTCAGAAATTCGTTGTTGACAGATCGACGGGCAACATCAAGATTAACGTCAAAGACGGACAGATTAAAGGCTTTCATGTAGAGAGCATTACCGCCGTTAAATAGATTTGGTTATCGGATAATCCGAGCCTCGACCCGCAAGGGCCGGGGCTTTTGTCTTTTCGGGCGATTCTCAAGGCAGGCCGCCGCTGCCACAGGAGGGAACATGGACCTCGAAAACGGAACCTCGTCAGACTCCGCTCAGGACAATGGCCAAGGTTCTTCTGCGCAGGAGTCTTCGACCGGCCAGTCGGGAATTCCGCGCGAACGCTTCAATCAGGTCGTTGACGAACGGAATGCTTTGAGGCGTGAGAGAGACGAACTCAAGGGGGGACAGCAGGCAGCATCCCCCCAAGAGACCGTATACACGCGGTCGCAGCTCAACGGCTTCGTGGCGAAAGAGGAGCTGACGCAGGATCAGGCTGAAGAGATTTGGGCAAATCAAATCAGCCGGTCCGCGGAGAAAAAGGCCGAAGACAAGGCGACTCAAATCGTGGTCGATGGTCAGAAACAGACGGCCGTTAACACTGCGATCTCCCGCTATCTCAACGTGATCCCAGATCTTAAAGACGAAGCATCCGGGGCATTCCAGAAAGTCCAGGAAAAATACAACTGGCTGGTTAGCATCGGGCAACCGGACACGACTGCGACTCAGGTGGCGGCGATGGACGCGGCTTTCGGATCGATCGATGCGCTCGAAGCCGCGGGGACCGCCAAGCCGAGAGACACCCACCAAGATACCGGAGGCGGCGATCGCCCCGGTCAAGACGACGACACCACATCCGAGGGCTGGGACAAGAACATGAACGCCGGCCAGCGGAATTATTATCAGGATATGGTGAACAAGGGCGTCTACAAGACCACCGCGGACGCCAACAAGCAGTTCAGCTACAAGGGCAAGCACAATCCGAGGCACGCCCGGTGATTCAAGAATTCAACATCAATCGAGACGAGACGTTTTGGACGCCCACGCGTCGGCTGATGAACGGCAAGAGTCCGGGCCGGGGCAAGGGGCGTCTTCCTGGGGGGCATGTCACGGACAGAGCGGATCTGAAGAAAGCGATCACGCTTTGTCCCACGTGTCTCCCAAAGTTCGATTCCGCGAGGGCGGGATACACCACGAAGGAAAACCTGCCATTCGTGAGGGGCCGTTGTGACGGCTGCATGGGGTATGTCGATCGCGGGCATCTTCTGGTGCATCGCAGCTTGGCAAACCTTCTTTAACCAGAGGATCAGGTAGATGGAATATTCGAAAATGCTCGATGGCGGCCATCCGCTCGTCATGAGCTTTCAGGTCAACGAGACCTTGAGCCAAGCGGGAATTCCGGTGCTGGCACCGGGTGCGGGCGATGCTGGCGTGCAGATTTCGACGACGACGAGTTGGGCCAACGCCGTTGGGGTGACACTCGACACGGCGACATACGTCACTGCCCAGCAGACGGACGGCACATCCGCGGAACGCGAAGTGGATGTGGTGATTTCGCCGGGCGCGATCTTCAAAGCCCTGATGTCGGGTGGCGCAACATCCGGAACCGCCCTGACGCAGTATCCAGTCACGACGGCCTCTGCGACCGGACTCGTGGTCACGACCTCCAGTATTGCCGATTGGGCCTCCCCGCAGTGGGACGAAGGCGTGGTTTGGGGCTACGACGGCGCGAACGCAGGACAGAAGCGCAAGGTGACGAGCGTTTCCGGCACCGCGGCCACAGTGACCGTTGCATTCGATCAGGACACGGTGGTAGGCGACAACTTCCTCCGCGCTCCCTATTGGTTCCTCGATGATTGAGCAAAAACCATCCAGACCACAACGACTCTGGAGCAGGCCGATGTCTCGATCGCCGTGGGGACCGGCGGCGCGGCTAAGATCATCGACATGGAGCTGAACGACCTTGCGGGGGATGGAACGACGACCTCCAAGGTGTTGTTCATCTTCGACGACCACGCGCTCCGCGAGACCACGTAGAGCCACAAGAGCCACATAGGCAATAGGAGGAACCCAGGATGGGAGTCCCGCACACAACTGGACAATTCGCCGATCTGCTCGATCCGCGATTCCAGGAGATTTTCGACGACAACTTTCCGCAGCTCAACGACATGCTGCCGGAAGTCTACAGTTTTCCGCCCGACAACGGTCGGATCGATATGCGGTTCAGTGAAGTCTCGGGGTACGGCGATGTCCCGGAATTCACGGGAGCGGTGACGTATCAATCCGCCGCCCAAGGCTACGACACCACCATTACCCCGCTCGAGTTTGCAAGCGGCGTACAGGTGGAACGGCGGCTGTTCGATACCGACCAATTCGAGGTCATGAATCAGCGCCCCGAGGGCTTGGCGAGAGCCGCACAACGCACCCGTCAAAAACACGGCGCGCGAATGTTCAACAATGCCTTCTCGGTGGATACCAAGTTCTACAACAACAGCGAAGCCGTGGCTTTGTGCTCGAACAGCCATACGACCACCGTTGACGACGCATCGACGGCGAGCGGGTTCGACAATCTCGTGACGACAGCCTTGTCGGCGACCGCCCTCGCGACCGCGCGAATCCAGATGCGCGGCTTCCTCGATGCGGCGGCGAACAGGATCGACGTGGAACCGGACGAGATTCTCTACCCGCCGGATCTCTACGAGATCGCGTTCGAGATCAACGCCTCCATGGGCAAAGTGGAGACCGCGAACAACAACCGCAACGTCCACATGGGCCGCTACACCATGAAGGAGTGGAACTACCTCAACGACACCAACAACTGGTTCCTCATGGACAGTGCCCTTCGTGGGGCCGCGCTCAAGTGGTTCGACTCCGTGCCGGTGGAATTCGCCATGGCGGAGGATATGGATACGCTAGTGGCGAAATGGCGCCTTTACATGGTTTATGGTAATGGTCACAGAGACTGGCGTTGGATTCTAGGAGCCTCGGTTTCCTAGGGTTTTTAATGGAGAACACTTAATGGACGCGACATTCACAGTCCGGATCAAAGGGATTCATGAAAAGGCCGCTGCTGCGGTCGAAACGCTTCTTCGTGAGTTCGTGGAATCTATGCCCTCTCGGGTAGCCATGAAGGACGCCAGTATCGAATCTGCAAGAGCGGCCCCGCCAGCTCGAACGACGGAACCGCAGAGAGGTAGGGGCCGTGGCAAATCCTGATTCCGGCAACACCGACAGTGGTCTTGGCAACAAGCCGCCGTCGTTCAAACGCAAGCCGAGCGCCAAACAGCCGCCCTTCAATGTGCGGACGGCGAATTGGGGCGGCTTGCCTGGGAAGACTGGACCGAATCGCTCGGCCGGCATTCCGAAGGTGAAGATTCACGCGACCAGCGAGGGCCTTTGACATGCCGCCGAAGGCTCATCCAAAGCGTCGGGGCCCGGCCAAGAAGCGTAAGCCGAGAAATCCCGCATTGAAGGCGCTGGAGAAAGTGGTCCGCAACTTCCCGAAGCGGAAGAAGAAGTAACCAGGGTAAGCTCGGGTGCGATTCCCGAGGGCAGAACGTGGAAAATCGTCTCTGTCCCTAGTTAGGAGTGAAGTGAATGTCTGTGACAAATTTCCCGAATGGCGTTTCGAGTTTCGGCAATATTCTGACCGGCGATAATTTCGGCCTGATGGGCGGCCGCATCGCCGCGACCGGAGATGCCAAACATTACTACGTCGATCCCGCGAACGGGTCGGACGGCAACACCGGCCTTTCCCCCGACAAGGCCCTCGATACCGTGGGTGCGGCCTATGACAAGACCGTGGACAAATCAGGCGATGTCATTCATCTCCTAAACGACGGCAATACCTCGGGAACGTCTCGGGACAACTCCACAATCACTTGGTCAAACGATAATGTCCATCTCGTCGGCCATTGTGCGCCGACGATGCTTTCCCAGCGTGCCAGGATCTCGCCTGCGAGCACGGTGGGCTCGATCGTCACACCTCAACTCAACGTCACGGGCAATGGCAACAGCTTCCGGAACGTCGCGTTATTCGAGGGCGACGATCAGGACGCAACCGCCTCCGTCTGCGTCCAGGTAACGGGCTCCAGGAATTACTTCTGGAATGTCGCCATGATGAACATGGGCTCGGCGAATTCCGGCGATGAGGCGGCTTCTGCGAATCTGAAGCTGAGTGGAGCGGAGGAAAACACCTTCGAGCGCTGCTACATTGGCCTCGATACCACTGCCCGGAGCACGACGAATGCCAACGTCGAGCTGGTAAGCTCGTCAACCCGGAATTTCTTCCTTGATTGCTTCTTCCCGATGACGGCCGATGCCGCGACTCCGATGTTCATCAAAATCGATGCGGCAAACGATATCGACCGTTTCGTCTACTTCCGCGGCTGCATGTTCTATAATGCCATAGGATCGTCGGCGACCACGATCAATCAGGTGGCCAGCATCCACGCTGCTGCGGGCGGTCTGGTGCTCCTGGACTACTGCTCAAGCGTGGGCGCGACGGAATGGGAAACCACGGCCAGCACCAACCTCTATCTCAATATGCCGATCGCCGACTCTGCAGAGCCGGCCGGCGGCACCATGACGGTGTCCAGCACCTAATAGCATGGCTGAAAAAGCAGAGACGATCGTTCATACCGATGGAGATCCTGGGGATGTGTTGTTTATCATGCCTCCGGATCTTCGTGGATTATTCAAGAAGGATGAGTTTGAGTACACCGGGCCCGGCGGGACCGTGAGGTACAAGGTGAAAACAGTAGAAATTAAGATCGAGCAAATGGCCGGCGGCACCCCAGCCAATCCAGGATTGTTTTGGGATTCCCCAAAAGTATTCTACGGTGTGTCCGTCGTTCCATAAGGGGCCAATATGAGAGAACAACTCACTACCGCGGCACAGACCCTACATCCTATGCAAGTCTCGGAGCTGCAACAGACGAAGAGGCAGCTTGAGGCGATTCTGAACCCACCGCCGGGGAAAGCATACATCCGGGAGCAGCTCCAGGACGGTGGGGTCAATGTCACCAAGCAGATCCGCGGGATCGATCAGACACTCCGGCAAGCCCCACAGCCTTATGCGCCCGATGAACTCGACGCAGCGGTGAAACTCGAAGGAGAGCTGCGCGCGGATTGGCTTCAGGGGATGCCTACGGCTGCTGAGATGCGGCGCAACCCGTCCGGTGCCGTGGACAAAAATCAGGAGTGGGACAGGCTCAAGAAAAAGAGTGTTCTGGAGTGGAAGACTTTGTGCCGCCGGCTTCATGCGAGTGGGATTTCCCCTCATAAGCACTCTGATGGAGCCGATGTCTCGAATATCGAGAGGTATCGTCCTACCGAGGCTAGCCATGAACTCAATATGGACAACGCCCAGATCCCAGGCGCGCAAATCCATCTTCCGCCTCCGGGGACGCCGCCGGCCGTCGTCATTACCGAAGATGACATGGCCAAGCTCCGAGCGATTGACCCGGAGATCGCAGCCAAAATAGGCTTGGCGAGTGCCGAACAGCGGGCCCAGATGCTTGATATTCTCAACGGCACATCGACCGAAAGAGCCCCACGGCCGAAAACCACGAAGGCAAAGCGTAAGCGCAGGCCGATGACGCCTGAGCAACGGGAGCGGGCCGCCGAAAATCTCAAGAAGGCTCGTGAAGCCAGGGCGGCGAAGGCTGCCCAAGTGGAGGGTTAAACAATGGCTTTCGCCTGGATTGCTCATTCGAATTTCGAAGGCGGCTCAAACGCCGAATGGGATTCGGAAGCCGACACGGACGGCATTCTGGATTTTCCGCACTATTCCGAACTTGCGCGCTGGCCGTGGAGCACGTCTACGCCATACTCGGGTGCTTATTGCGCAAGGATCAAACCGGCCGGCGGGACCAATGATGCAACATTGACTGAGGCCGATATTAACATCGCGAATACGGCAACGAGCTACTTCCATTTCAATGTCTGGTTCGGCCCGGATTTTGACGCGACGGCCAATGACACCTTTCAACTGTTCGAGCTTCAAGGCGCTGCATCGGCAATCACCGGCTCGGTCGGTGCGCGCTACGTCGCCTCTACCGACGTGATCAACATGGGGATTGGTTCCGCAGCTTCGGCAGCCGTCCCAACCGCCTTCGCCTCTCTCGCGATGAAGCGAAATGCGTGGTACACGATCGAGGCGGCATTCAACATCGAGACAAATGGGAGTGGTACGGCCGACCTCTACATCACAGAGGGCAATCAGATCCCCCAGGCAACAGCAGATGCTTCCGTTGCCACGGTAACGAACATCGCCGTCACCGATGGCGTATTCGGGCTCCAGGATCATCTGGCGACGACCACCGGGACTATTCTGCTGGACAACTTCATCCAGGACGATGCGAGGGTGTATCCGACGCCCAGATATCAGCTTGATCCAGTGTTTACCAAATCCGGCCATGCCTTCGTCGGTCCCGGCTCCCTCGATACGGCCGCGCTTCTGACCGACGAAGCCACAAACGCCATGGTCGTATGGGACACGGACAGGGCGAACGTGGACGCCACGCAGACCATGAAACTGGATTTCGACATCGACAATCAGACTTCCTACGGCGGCCCGGTCTATTTCGAGAAGGGCTGCTACGTCGTGCTCTCCGGCACCAACCCGCGCGGACAGGTCAACATGACTCGGGGCTCGGACAAGCCCGGAGCCGTGGGGCCGCGATATCACACCGATGCTGGCGTTCGCCGTTGGGGCCAGAGACACCCGAACGCTTAAATCCCCATGTATAAGAGGGCCAGAGAAACCCGCGTTACTGGCGTCGGACATTGCTCCGGCTATGCCGGCCGCAAGGGTACTCTGGTTCTTCATCAAGATTTTATTGGAACCACAGCAAACCCAATCATCACCCTTGCAGCAGCGGTCAAAAAAGGGCCATCGATAATCTTCACGCGCGCCAGCGCGAACGGCACTTACTTCGATTCGGCCGGGGTGTTGCAGACGGCGGGGACCGATGTGGCGAGGTTCGACCACGATCCGGCGACGGGATTACTGCTAGGATTTCGGTCCGAAGAAGCGCGCACGAATGTACTTCTCAGAAGTGAAGAGTTGGGGACCGCATGGACGCTTGGCGGAACCACCCCTCCAACCTTGGATACAGACGCTTCCGGTGCGCCTGATGGCAATACAACCGCCGACGAAGTCACATTTGGGGGGAGCGCTAATAGTAAGGTAACACAACGGGTTACTGCGGGTACATCAGCCAGCACAGAATACAAAATATCGGTTTATGGCAAGCTCGTAAGCGGGGTTCCAACATTCCGATTTAATTTTTTGGATAACGGTAGCGGCGGCAACCAAAGCAGCGGCAATCTTACGGCAACATCCTCGTGGCAACGGTTTTCTTTCACCGCAACTTTTGGTGATGGAGCGATCAGGGATATAGATATCCGCAATAATGTTGCTGGCGATGCGGGGGTAATTCTGTTTTGGGGCGGTCAATTGGAGGAAGCCGACTTCAATACTTCCTACATAGCCACGGCGGGAGCTACTGCCACGCGCGCGGCCGATGTGGCGAGCTATTCTTTCAGTCCTGGGACCGGGTTCGTATGGCGGATGACCGGGCGCACGGCCGCTGGTGGTGGGACACAGGTTCTCGGTCAATTAGACGATGGCGGCGGGACCCCCCAGGACAACAGTGTCCGGCTTCTCCGCAATGCGTCGGATGAGATCCATCTAGTCGTAACGGACGGCGGCGGAACCCAGGCCGATATCACAATCGGCACGGTCGCGGATGACACTGATTTCAAGGTCGCTGTCCGCGTTAAGGCCAATGATTTTCATGGTGCGCTCGATGGTACTTTAGCCGGCACACCAGACACGAGCGGCACTGTTGATGGAAGTCTGAGTCAGGGATGGATAGGGCAAAGCGATACTGGTGAACATTGGTTCGGCACCGTATCCAACAACAAGATTTGGGACGATGCGGGCTCAAACGGCTTCTTGGAAGGAATTACTTCATGACCCTTGACGTTAGAGATTTTCATGATGGTTCTTCTGACTACACGGCGGCCTTTCATGCCGCACATGATGCACTACCGGATGCAGGAGGGGAAATCGTAGTTCCGGGTCCAGGGACGTACCTCTGCAATAATGAAACTTATGGTGCCATAGGGGACCATGTTGCCTCCGGGAACAGAGTCGTACAGACGGAAGCGAGTTAATATGGCGGATGTTCTTGGAAAACAACTCGGGCAAGCCAGACCGGCAAACACTACGGCGGTATCGATCTATAATCCTGGGCCGAACGTCATTACGGAACTCACAGCGATTTTCATTTGCGACACGGCAGGGGGTACCCCAAAATACAGAATTTTTCTGGATGACGACGGCACAACTTACGACGAGACGACGGCACTTTATTACGATGTGCAAATACAAGAAAATACCGAGACGGTGTTGATTGATCTTACCGGAGTTTGGATGGCTGATTCGGACGGCAATCTGGCGGTACGGACTGATGCGGCTAACGAGATCACGTTCACGCTCTTTGGCAAGGAGAATATCCAATGAGCGCGACCACCATGCCGAAGGATTTTAGTGACCTCTTCACCGATTTGCAGAACCGCGTGAGGGTTCAAACCTCTGTCACGGCGACGGAGAATCAGGCTAAGCGGTACATCAATATCGCGCTCGAGGACATGCACATTGGATTCCGTGAGAAGGTTCCATGGGCGGAACGGGACGCGCAGCTCAGAACTCATGACGACTACACGACCGGAACGATCTCCGTCTCTCAGGGCGGGACCACACTCACCGGCTCCAGCACGGCCTGGAATACGAATAATTCATTCAGCGAAACCAACATGCAAGTTGGTGGCAAGATCGTGATCAACGGCGGGAACGAGGTCTATCAGATTTCCGCTGTGCCGAGCGATACCAGCGCGACGATCTCGAGCGAGTTCACGCAGTCGGATGTCTCCGGCGGAACCTATGTGTACTTCGAGGATGAATACGCCCTCCATGCGGATTTTCTCCGGGTCGTCGATCTTCAGTTCTTCTCCCAGGCCGACGAGATAATCCTAATTGACCGAAAGACGTTCAGGAGACGATACCCCAGAAATAACGTCGTCGGGAAGCCACAGGTAGCGACCATTGTCACGCAGGAGTTTTCAGGAGACACGACTCCGGTTCAGAGAGTCCGGTTCTGGAAACCCCCGAATGACACCTATTTGATTCCATACACCTACATCACCAACAAGCTGGCGGTCACAGCCGCGGGCGTGGCCCAGGAATCCCTGGACGATGACACCGACGAGCCGATCGTGTGGCGGCAGTATCGTCATGCCATCGTCTTTCATGCTCTCTACCACTGGTACAGGGACAAGAAGAACGATACGAGAGCGGCGCAGGCGGAAAAGAGCTATACCGATCTGATGTTGCGCATCGCCAGCGATCAGGAAATCGGAGCCCCACGCGCTTCCGCTCAACCAGTCGTTGGTCCTTATGCTCGTTCTGCAAGGAGACCATACAATCGCAGAGGCAAAGGAAGATTCACAACCGGAACCTCATTTGATGAGTTGAGGAGCTGATGGCAAGTCCGGACATCTTCGCGCGCAATCTGTTCGATGGCGGTTGGGCCACTGATTTCGGACCAGCTATCGACATTGCGCCCGATCGCGCGGGGATCGTCAAGCTGCCTTTCCTTGTTGATGCGGATAATGTGATCTACGAGCTTGACGGCGGCCCACATAAAGCCCCAGGAACGACAAAGGTAAACTCTTCCGGGTTGGAGAGTGGCGCGACGATTCGGGGAATCTTCGACTACTGGATCACCGGGACTGGAGGTTCTGCGACTCAACATCGCATCATGCACGTCGGAACCAAGATCAAAAAAGATGACGCGGACGGATCGTTCTCCGACATCTTCAGCGGAGTCGATAATACTGCCGTGCCGTCGTATGCGATCCTTGAGGATCTCCTTGTCATAGCCGACGATGCGAACTCCGCTCCGAAGTCATGGGACGGAACTACAGCTCAGAACCTTGCTGGCTCCCCTCCGAACTTTGCCTTCGTGGTTGAACACAAGAACCGTTTGTGGGCGGCCGGGGTAGACGCGAATGCCTCTAGGCTCTATTACAGCGCGCTCCTCGACCCTGACAATTGGACGGGAGCTGGTTCCGGTGAAATCAACATTAGTCCGAGCGACGGTGACAGAATCACCGGGCTCGCGAGCCATCAAAACAGTCTGTTGGTGTTCAAGGGCCCATACAAAGGTTCGATCCAGCGGATCATTGGTACCGCGCCAACTGGCGGCGATGCTTTCGAACGGCTGGATTATATCAAGGGTATCGGCTCGGTAAACCATAACGCGATTTTCCGCTTCGGGGCGGATCTCGGATTCATGTGGTCCGATGGAACGATCCATAGTCTGAACGCGACCGAACGGTTTGGAGATTTCGAAGAGGCTGCACTCACCAAACCGATCCACCGATTCATTCGTGACAGATTCGCTCACACCAATCTTGACAAATCATGGGCAGTCAATTGTACGGACATGAGCGTGATCCTTGTCTGTGTGCCGATCGACAGCAACAGCGAGCCCAATTACATCGCCTCGATGGATTACCGCTTCAATCCGCCGCGGTGGGCGTCGTGGACTTCATTCGATTTCGTAACCTGTCTCGCTCAAATATGGGACGCGGGCGGGGCAACCAAGAACATCTGCATGGCTGGTTGCAACGATGGTTTCATGCGGAAGCTGATGCAATCTACCCGGAGCATCGACGGGACCACGGGAATCACCTTCAGAGTGACGACGCCGCATAACACCTATGCCCGCCATTCCGAGATGAAAACGCTCAATGGCGGGAGCTTGGGGCTCCAGCCAAAGAACACCGGGAATATTACGTTTGGGTGGACGCGGGACGGCAACGCCCAGCAGACCGCCACGGTCGCGCAGGGCGGGGCGGATGGTTTGGGTTCTTTCATTCTCGATACATCGACTCTTGGTGGGGGTAGATTTGTTGATCGCTTCTTCGAGACCGAAGAGGGCGGGGAATTCCGCTCGATCTCTTATCAGGTGACGAACGCCACCAACAACGAGGACGTGGAGCTTCACAGCATCTCGACCAAGATCCAGGCCGGCGGCGAGAGCATGGAGAATTGATATGAGTGTGTCACGTGTTAAGACCTGGATCGCGGGTGAGGTTTTGACGGCTTCGGATCTTAATGCCGAGATCAACAACATCCTGAACAATGGCGAGACGCTCGGTTGGCCCGCGACCTCAGCGAAGGATCTCAACGGCCAAGAATTCATCATGGACGCCGACGCCGATTCATCGCTCACGATGGACACCGACGATCAATTGGATATCAGACTCGGCGGCACGGATGTTGTCGTAATTACGACCGCGACGG
>JAAESQ010000905.1 GCA_024229275.1 bacterium
TACATCTTCGTCGGGGTGTTGTGGAGACTGAGCTCCTCGAGCAGACGCAGCCTGTCGCCGAGCGTGGGGACGAACCTGGCCGAGTCAATCGAATTCTCCTGAACTGTGTCGGTTCCACGGACAGTACTGTCACCGACCGGGTGACCGGCAGTAGTGCCGCCTGTGCTGCCAGCAGTATCGCCGTCGCCCGAACTGAGTGCCAAAGTTGCAGCGTCCACCCTAGACGTTGAACTTCCCGATGCCCGAGGCGCCTGCAGCGGCCGACGGCCCCGCTTGGAATCCTTGGAGGCATCCTTCGTCGAGGCGCTGATCGGCGGCCAACCGCCGCCCTGGTCGTCAGGTATCATGGCACCGCCACGCTGGCTCTTACCAAAGAGGCTGGGTTTGGCCTCGCAAATTGCTGCGAGGGCTACACTTTTTCCGCGCGCACAACAGGCAGGATTAGAGCGACTAACGTCACGCGCAAAGCACTCATGTACGATGCGAGCGATGTCAGGTGTGTAACACTCAGTTTCAGACGTATTTCGTCCGGAACAAGAAGTGTGCACGTGCTCATGGTTACATTTCAGATTTAAATGCTCCCCCAAGGTTGAGTTGACATACGCAACACGCCATGGCTTCTTGATAGGCATTCCAGCGGTATCGCCGTGCTTAGCAACAAGGCCATACATGCACCCATCAAATTCGGCAAACTTAAAGTTGTGCCTCTTCATGGTTTTGGCGACTCTATCGTCATTCCAATACCTACAGCCACGAGGCCATTCAACGAAGACGGCCGAACCAAGGGGAATGGCAGA
>JAAESQ010000906.1 GCA_024229275.1 bacterium
ATCAACCCTTTTTGAGCCTACAGAGCAACTCGTCAACCCGATATTCTGAACCGAGAACCGCCTCCTGAAAAATCTCCACATGACTCTTCAGTAAAGCTCCTTCGGTGCAAGGGGTATCGGCTTCCAACTCGAGACTGATGATTGCGATCATCATTTCCGAGAGTTCAATGGCACTCTCTCGGTTGAACCAGAGCCGTCCTTCGTGCCGATTGACACCGAGCAATCCTGCAGCCTGAGAATCGTTCAACAACTCCTCGACAAAGGGGGCCAGGCCATCTTTGTTGACTGCTTCGAGCGAGCTTTCGAACCAGATGGCGATTCGAACGAGCTCCGCCAAACGCAGCGAGGAGGACTCATCAATCCCTAGCCCGACGGCGGTCTCCACGATCACCGGGCAAAGATCTAGTTCGTCAAAGAGTGTTCCCTTCGCGTCGCCCTTCTCTGGCGATCCGACATTCGAAATCACTGGCCTGAGAAGAGCCCAGAACATCAGCGTAATATCGAGTTCGGACACCCGCAGCCTATCCTCAGCCAGTTCTTCAGCTGGCTTTCCTTCGTCCGCCGGTGGAACCAAGCGCTCCCGAACAAGAGACAGCCGTTGTTCGACCCTGTCATGAAACGACGGCTCATGCACCTTGGCACCAAAGTGGTCGCTGATGCTCACGACAGCCTTCTTGACGGCTGACTGCAGTGCCTCTGACTCTTCGGCTGGTAAGGAGCCTGTAATGCCCAGCAAACGTGACACACGCTCAGCCGAGATGAGTCCTCGGATCGGTCGCAGGACCGGCTCGAGTAGCAAGATGTTGAGCGAGCGCTCCAGATCCGGCACACCACGACCACCGAGTTCCTCACACAACCGCGTCCAGCGACCATCCTCGTGATCGCTTATCTGTCTGATATCAACGAAGACCTGTACACGGTAAGGGCCAAGCACGGCAAAAAGGCCCTGATCGGCGACATCCAAGCAACCCCGCAGGTACTGCAGCCCAGTAGCCACCTCGTTCAATATGACGAAAGCGCCTTCGTTCGAACTGAGTTCAAGTACCTCCGACAGAATCCTTCGGCTGAGAGTCTGGCCTTCGTCAGGACCTTTCTCAGCAACGGCAGTTGACAACCGGATCCATCCTGAAGTTTCGGCGGAGCTATTGTGGACGATCACCAGCGAGCGTTGATCGCCCACCCAATTCGAGTAGGCAAACACATTCTCATCAACCGAACCATCGTCACGGACGAAATCGAACAGATAGAACCGGTCCACTTCAGCGAACTGCCACCGCCTATGGGTCAGCGGAAAGACCTGATGAGCATGGCGCGCAATCAATCCTTCGTTCGGTTGCTCTTCCCAGCGCGGACGACGAAACTCCATGCCATATTTTTCGGCCAGACCCTCGATTTGCCCATGGCCAAACATCGGCAATCCTGGAAGCGTCATCATGAGGGTTAGTGCAGCGAAGTACTTATCGCCGTCCCCGAACTGCTCAACCGCGGTCTCCTCATCCGGATTGGACATGAAATTGACATAGCGTTTGAGGATCTGAGGATCGAACTCGAGAGTCGACTTGATCAGTTGCCGATACTGATCGTTTGACTCGTCGCGAAGCATGTTCATGAACGCTGAATTGTAAACTCGGTGCATACCGAGTGTGCGGACGAAGTAACCTTCGAGTAGCCAGAAAGCCTCTGCAAGAAGCAACGTGTCCGGCGCCTCTTCCGCAACTCGGTCGACGACTTCACGCCAGAACTCTTTTGGCATCACCTCGTCGAGGTCCGATCTAGACATCCCGGCGCCTGCCCGTGAAGGGATATCACCTCCGTGCCCCGGCTCTGGATACCACAGGCGATGAAAGTGCTTCTTTGCAAGAGTCATCGCAGCATCGAACCGAATGATCGGCGACCGCCGTGCGACGTGGAGAATAGTCTGAATGACTGCTTCCCGAACATCAGCACGCAGGTAGTCGAGCTGCGCTGTATCGTTCCACGGCATCGAGGTACCGTCATTGCCGTGGTAGATGAAGCGCTCACTCCCGGTCCAGCGATCTACACGCCTAAACACTACGGCCGCATCGCTCTTGGTATAGTAGTGGTCCTCGAGAAAGATGCCCACTCTGTCGTCGTCACTTAGATCAGGTCCAGAGAACGTGTAGGTTGGAAACGGGCTTGAATCCAGTCCGATAAACCAATCGGGGTGCTCGACAACCCAACGGCCGTCGATACCGACATGGTTTGGCACCATGTCGGTCGCCATTCTTATTCCCCTTCGATACGCTCGCTCGGCGAGCTCGTCCCACGCCTTGTCACCACCAAGTTTCTCTGCAATGGCATAGTCTCGAAGAGCATAGGCTGATGCTTCTGCGTCAGCGTCACCCATTGCATGCTTAATTCGTTCAGAGGCGTGACTTCGCTCCCACACACCTATCAACCACAGCGCCGAAAACCCCTGTTCAGCAAGTTCGTCGAGCACCTCGCCAGGGATGTCATTGAGTTGGGAAATGGGACGATCGAACCTGGCGGAGAGTTGCGCGAGCCACACGAAAGCATTCTTAGCCAGCATCACGACACTCGGCATCCAGTCGCGGTCCGCGCTGTACGCCTCGTACTCGGGGTCGAGAACCGAATAATCGGGAGGCTTGACCGGGCCTGGTCCAGGTAGGAATCCCGGTTTGTTTTCTTCGGCCATCATATCGAGACCGGTGAGAACCCACCCGGTGACCGGCCCGACAATGCTCTTCCACTGCCGAAGGACGAACCCAAGTTGACCGCGTAACGAGCCTGGAGACACCCGCATCGGTTCTTCGAGAACATCCCACAAACTCTGTCCTTCACCACCGATGCCGTCCACTTCGGAGAACACCCGCTCGATTGCTTTCATCGTGCTTCTGTAGGCAGGGTCGGCACGGAGGTCGCTATCGTCAAAGATTTCGCGATATGGCCTAAGTGCTGGATTTCGATGAGCCAGCTCGACTAGCAGGATTTCTTCAACCGTCTTCTCTCTGCGACTTGTCGTTGCTTCTTGTCGTAGCCACTCCTCCGCCTCGACCTCACCTAAGAAGACTGATTGAGGAGGAAATGCGCAAACAAAGAGTGCAGAGATTTTCTCAATGACCGGTCGGCCGATTTCACCGTCGAGTTTTTCTAGTGCCTTTTCCAGTACGTCCTCAGAGACTGTTTCGCGGTAGCGATCCAACAGCCTATGCATGAGCTCGTGCAGGAGACCGGCGGAATAGACACCTCCAGCTGTGCACCTCTCCTGCGGGTGCGACTCGGAGCTTCGCCCTTCGTCGAGACGGGCCGCCACAACTCGAGCAACCTGCGGGTCCGACACCCTCAAATGGCCAGATGCCTCAAAGAGCGAGTCGTCCAATTCGAATCGGGTCCTTGCCCGACGAGAAACTGC
>JAAESQ010000907.1 GCA_024229275.1 bacterium
CAACGTGTGCAACTTCTCGAAACCGTCAGAGGGGCAACCCGCCTTGATCGGACTGGACGAGGCTTCGACGATATTTCACGAATTCGGTCATGCACTACACGGCCTCTTGGCGAACGGGAACTATCCCGGTCTTTCCGGCACAAACGTTGCGCAGGACTTCGTCGAACTCCCCTCCCAGATGATGGAGAACTGGGCCTTTGCAGCTGAGGTTTTGCCGACCTACGCTCGCCACTATGAGACCGGCGAGTCCATTCCAGATGAACTGATCACTAAACTCCAGAAGGCCAAACAGTTTAATCAAGGTTTCGTTACCACAGAATATCTCGCGGCCTGCATCCTCGATTTGGCCTGGCACACCCAAACTGCTCCAGAACCTGTCGATACGGAGAGCTTCGAGAGCGATGCTATGGACGCGATAGGGCTGATTCCCGAAATCGTAACCCGGTATCGGAGCCCGTACTTTAGTCACATTTTTTCCGGTGGGTATTCTGCTGGCTATTACAGCTACGTCTGGGCTGAGGTACTTGACGCAGATGGCTTTGAAGCCTTTGAGCAAGCCGGCATCTTCAATCAGGAACTAGCTCAGTCCTACCGTGAGAATATTCTCGCAGCCGGTGCCGGCGAAGCGCCGATGGTCCTGTACGAGCGCTTTCGAGGTGCCCAGCCTAGTATAGAACCCCTGCTTGCGCGGCGAGGACTGAACTAGACGAGTTCACGGTTTCGATCCGATCTTCGTCTACAGCATCGCGCCAATGAGAGTTTCGGTAGGTGGACGAAACGCGCTGAGCGGGCGTTCCAGCGCGTCGTCTATCTGACGAAGCATTGTCGGACGGTCCTCCGGCAATCGACCGTGAACGTCGAGGAAATTGCTGATGTGATCGGAGAGCAGCATCGTCGGCCCCTCGAGTCTCTCAACGAGGAGCCGGGTTTCTCTCAGTGCCTCGTGCGCAGAAAGCAAAGTCAGCTCACCGTCTGTCCAGCGCTCGCACCACGCCGTCCCCAGCATGGGTACAAATGTGCGCAACCTGATGAAATCAGGGCTTGCCAAGCTTAAAAGCTCGGCACTCCCAATCGCGTGCTCCCGCCATCGTTCAATACCGGCTATACCAACCATCAGATAGACCGAAAGTTCAATCCCTGAGCCCATCACATGGCGAAAGGATGCTACTGCCTCGTCAGGGGTGACACCCTTGTGAATCTCCTCAAGAGTCGTTGGGTCTCCAGTTTCGAGACCAGAGTGGATGCGCGTAATACCGGCTGCAGCTATTTTTCGCCACTCATCTTGACTCTTCTTGACGAGGAACTTTGCCGATCCGTACATCGTGATTCTCTCGAGCTGAGGGAATCGATCACTCGCGGCTTCTCCGATCTGAACGAGGGTGGCGCATGGCAAGGCAGCACAGTTGCCGTCAGCCAAGAAAACAGTGCGCACCGTATTGCCGTATGTCTCCAGCGCCAAGTCGAGATCTTCTATGATCTCCTCAGTCGATCGTGCCCGAAATTTCACGTCGCTGTACATTGCACAGAAAGCGCACTTGTTGTGTGGACACCCAACCGTGGCCTGGATGATCAGGGAACCCGCCTCGCTCGGCGGGCGATACACAACTCCTTCGTATCTCAAGCGTTCACCTCAAGCTATTTCGACCCAAATCCATACCATCATCATACGTATCTTCGGTGCTCAGAATTCCGAATGAAAGATGTAGGATCACTCAGTCTTCAGTGGAATCCAAGAGGCCTCAAGGACCAATTGCTCGATTTCTACACCGAAGCTTTTGAGATCCGCCGGCCAAACTGAAGCCATGATGAGGTGCACGTCGTCATTCGCAGTGTCGAAGAGATACCACCGAATCCAGAGCAGTGAATTCCCCTCTTCATCCGTAGCCTCTTCGAGCGTCCTCAGACACTCATGGCCAGCAAACTGCATGAATTCTGTTTCGTCTCCACTTTCTCGGAAATAGGCCTCCAGCGTTGTTGGCGATTCCCCTGATCCGAAAGGCATCGAAAACACGAACAGCGCTTGCCCATCATCTCGAATCCACTCCGAGCGTTGATCCTGATCCGCACCAAACTGCCATTGGCTGGGATCGAATCCGCCACTAAATCCGCTTGAGTTTCCTCTGAAGTCCAAATCAGAATCGAGTCGATCAGCTAACACACCAGAAAACAGCGGAGGCAGTGCAATCAGTACGGCACTGAGCACCCCCCCTGCAATCACGACCTTCTTCCAAAGAGACTGGGCTGGATCGAGCTTCGTTCTCTTGACAAGTACCGTCGACAAATGTGCGCTTTCGAGCTTTGTGAAAAAGAGCCCCAGACACCCAATCACAACCCCAACCAGCATCTCCTTCGTATTTGCCGCTGACAGAAACACACTCGCCACGACCATGTAGAGAAATCCCTCGCCTAATAGATCAAACGTCGCAAGGATGGGATGACCTGCGTAGAAAAGCCCGGCACCAGGAAAGGCTAAAGCCAATCCACCCGCCAAACGCTGTGTCTTGAAAACCGTTTCGCAGTTCTTGCATTGGTCTGGATGTTTCGGGGTGGCTGTTCCACAGATTGGGCAGTGGAAGAGCGGAGTCGAACGCGGGATGTGAATGTCCCCTGGCAGAGTGGCGATGATTCGAGGAATCAGAAGCTTGAGGAGTTTGCGGTCGCCGCGAGCAGGGAGCTTCCAACGTTGAGTTCGACCTTTTCCCGGCCGGAGGGTGAGCGTTCCCATGGAGATCTTGACGTTGCGCACCTGCCCCCACGAATACGAGCAGATCCTGGTCCCTGGTTTCTTCCAATCCGGAGTCATGATCTCGACCAAACGACGGTCGGTGAGCACGAGGGCCGCGCGGAAGAACAGACTCCACCATACACCGAAACCAAAGAAATCAAGCACTCGTGGAACGTGAAGTACGGGAAGTATATAGAGCACTGTCTCGTCAGCTGCCAGGACTGTCTCGAGCTGTGGCGATAATGCATTCCAGAGACGCTCTCGCTCATTCAGCTTTCGTTTTGACAGGTATCGCTCTTCGCCAACGAAGAGTTGGACCGGTCCGGTCACCATTTCGGGCTCCGTCGTCAATGGTCCAAGGAAGCTCGGATTACACCGTGGTGCCTGATCAGGGTCCATAGTTCCCGCCCCTCGTTGTCTGGTTCTGCGAGAGCAAGTGTAACCGTTCTTGTTGAATGCTGTTCGCCTCTACTTTGGCCTCAGCATCTAGCTCCTGGATCTGAAAACAAACGCACGGCTCACACACGCGGGTTGGTGCAATCTCGGAGAACTCTCGTCGTTCTAGATACGTAGAGATACGTCAGAGAACAAGAGGTGACAATATGAAACTCGACCTTGTGAGAGCTGATCTCAAAGTGGCCCTGCGCTCTCTGCGGCGCGACCCACGCTACGCATTCGTTGTGATCTTCACTCTGGCGATCGGGATATCAGCGAACACAGTGATATTTAGTGTAATGAACCCTTACTTGCTGCGTGAACTCCCGTTTAGAGACGCAGCTAGCCTGGTTCAGCTCGGCCACGTCGACACGACGAACGACTGGGATATGGCACGTTTCTCTATGGCGCAGCTTGCGGATCTCAGACAACAGTCGAAGGGCTTAGAGACTCTCGGTGCGTATCGCTACGGCAAGCGCAATCTCGTCGACGACAGAGGCCCCGAGCAGGTCATGTCCGGCTACCTCTCGAGCAACATGTTGGAGTTGCTTGGCGTTCAACCACTTCTCGGGCGAGGCTTCTCCATCGAGGATGAAGGCGAAGGTGCCGCAGGAGTTGCCGTACTCAGTCACACTCTCTGGAACCGTCGCTACAACGGCAGAAACGACGTCATTGGGACCGTTATCACCCTAAGCTCTGAATCGTTCGAGGTAATCGGCGTCATGCCTCGGGAGTTCGATTTTCCATTTGGAGAAGTCAGACTTTGGACAGCATTGCCGGATTCTTTCGACCAGGCGGCCCGCGACCAACAGTGGAGTCATATTGTTGCGCGCTTACGTCCCGGCTGGAGTCAGGATCAGATCCTCGCCGAACTGAACGGGATCCATGCCCGTCTTGCCCAACTCCACCCAGATGAGGACGGTCGCTTTGCGGGGGTATCGGTCGTACCACTACGACAGGCACTCAATTTCGCATATGAGATTCTGCGGTACTCGTTTCTCACGCTTTTAACCGCGGTCACTCTGCTGCTGCTCCTGGCCTGTGTGAATGTTGCCAGCTTGACTCTGGCGCGATCAACTGCGCGCACAAAGGAAGTTGCTATCCGAGCCGCCGTGGGTGCAAGTAGGATCCGCATTGTCACTCAGCTCTTCGTAGAAGGACTCGTTCTGGCAGGCATTGCATGTACTGTTGGTATCGGATTGAGCGCAGCTGTGCTGCGCGTCATCGCACCCGTTCTTCCTGCTGAGGCACTTTTCAAATCTGGAGACTTCACTATTGATCTGAAGGTCGTGGGGTATGCCGTATGTGTGAGCCTACTCACTCCTTTGGTCTTCAGTCTCATGCCGGCTCTCAAGGCAACAAGTCACGATCTTATCGGCGGGCTTCGAGAGAGCGATCCCGGCAGCGGTGGCGCGGTGAGAAATAGACGGCTGCTTGTAGTGCTTGAAACAGCGATCGCGATTGTTCTGGTTTCTGCAGCCGCACTCGCCGCGCAGGGACTCAGAAGTGCTGTAATGACGGATGTTGGCATCCAACACGAACGATTGCTCAGTGCGGAAATCGCCCTGCCGGGTACTGAGTACCCTTCGCCAAATGAGGTCGTGCAGTTTTACGACGACGCTACAGCGCGACTGCGAGGGCTTCCAGGTGTTCGTGAGGTCGGAAGGGTTGCACGTCTCCCGTTCAATCACGAGACATCGAGTATCGGCTTCTCACTGCCGAACGCTATCCCCTCCGATCCAGAAAAATTGTTTGTGGCAGAGACCAACGGAGTTTCTACTACATACTTCGACGCAGTTGGAATGCGCCTGGAATCCGGTCGATTCTTCAACTCCACGGATCTCGAGAATCGGACCGGAACTGTAGTCATTAGCCAATCGATCGCTCACCGATACTGGCGGGAGCGATCACCAATCGGCGAGACCCTCATGGTTGGCGACTACGGCAAGCTGCAACCGACGACAGTCGTTGGGGTTGTGAGCAATGTAAAGACGGAGGGACTCAAGGATCCGCGAGAGGGTCATATTTACAGGCCGATTGGGGCACGACAACGTCAGTTTCTCGTCCTTGCGACCGATACTGCACCAGCAGCATCAATCTCTCCAGTACGCGACGAACTGCGCCGCGTTGCCCCTTCACTCCCGGCGATGATTCGTCCTATGACAGATGTTGTTAGGGAGAACATGTTGCAGTGGGTCATCACTTCCCTGTTCTTTACCCTCTTTGGAGGCATTGCTCTGCTGCTGACAACTCTCGGCATCTACGGAGTCATGGCTTACAGCGTCGCTCGCCGTACGCGAGAGTTCGGCATCAGGTTGGCAGTCGGTGCGTCATCGCACCGTCTCAGTCGCATGGTTGTAATGGAAGGGCTGAGGTTGGCTGGAGTCGGTGTCGGAATCGGCCTTGCTGTTTCGGTCGGCATGGCTGTGTTCGTCGCACGCATGGTTCCGGGAATCAACCCTGCGGATATCACCACCTACGTGGTGACCGTCAGCCTTTTTGCACTCGTCAGTGCAGCCGCCTCGTTCGGCCCAGCTTTACGCGCCAGTCGTTGCGATCCTCAAACTGCGCTGCGATACCAATGAGGTGGATCAGCGACTCATACTCAGTCGTCTAGCGTGACTGCTCCCAACTGTTTCAGCGCCTCAGTTGCGTTTTCCGCGACTTTCGCCTCACCGTCGCTGGTGACTCCCTGGAGCCGTTCAACTACTGTGAATCGCATATCGTCGACGATTGCATCGCTGAGTAGGCCCAGTAGCCGAGCGGCCCCGGATCGAGCATTCGCGTTACGATCTCCCAACGCATCCACAAGATACGGAATCGCTGGAGTTCCAAGATGCTGAATAGCTTCTGAGCAAGCTTCGCGCACGGTCTCGGTCCCGTCTTTTAACTGGGCCACAAGGGCCTTGCTTGCGCGCTCATCGGCGACCTTGCCAAGTCCATCTGCAACCAAGGCACGAATGTCAGGGTCCCGATCGCCAAGCGCTGCTCGCATCGCGCGGAAGCACTCTTCTCTGCTCTCCTCTTCAGCAAGGCTTGGGAGAAAGCCGATCAGCGTTTCAGCTGCAACGACCCGAGCTCGATCATTGCCTGTCTTCAACGCGGAAACAAATGGATCCACATTCGGTGGATCTGGTCTGAGCAGCAACTTCAGTGCTCGAGTAGCGATATTCTCGTCTTCGTTTCCTAGCGCGTCCTCCAAACCGACGACTGCCCGATCACCGTAGTGGCGCAGGGCCTCCGTCGCAGAGTCTGCCACGCTGTCATCGCTATCGCCGAGGGCGCCGATGAGCGGTCCCACAACCCGCGCGTCATCCAATCCAGCGAGAGCACGAACTGCGCGAAGACGGATCTCTCCCTTTGAGTGTTGTAGGAGTTCTCCGAGCTTCTTCGTATCGTGTGCGGCAACCAGTTTGTCGATATTCGGGCCAAGGAAACGTTCGATGAGTCCCATTCAGATCCTCCTCGATCCGCCTCTATCATGACAAAACCCGCGGCCGACATCGTCAGCCGCGGGCATGAATCTCATTTTTCTCTACTCCTAGTTCTCCGGAGCCGGTCGAGAATCCCACTTTCTCTGCTGCTGATCCCACCAATTGTCAGCCAGATCAACTCGCTTTCCATCGATCACCATGACTTTGACGACTGAGGTGATCTGAAGTGGATCGCCGGTCGTCAGGAACAGATCGGCGTCCTTCCCTACTTCCAGACTTCCGAGTCGGTCGCTGACTCCGAAGAACCTGGCTGGATTGATGGTCAAGGCGCGAATCGCCTCATCACGATCCATGCCGAATGCCACCGCACGCGCGGCAAAGTACGGCATGTCTTTCCCGGTCGAAGCTGATCCAGAGGAGAAGCAGAGCGGGATCCCCGCTTCAGCCATTGCCGCCACGTTCGTCCACGCAGCGTCATAGCCGTCCTCATAGTCAGATGGTCCGGTGTAGAGATTGTCTACGATCACCGGCACGCCAGCAGCCTTGATCTTGTCCGCTACGGCAAAACCTTGTGCACATCCTCGAAGAACGACATTGAGATTCTGCTCGGCAGCAAACTGAAGAGCAAGCTCAATGTCCTTGGACTTCTCAACCGTGAGAATCACTGGTTGGTCGCCATCAAGAACGGGCTTCAGTGCCTCCAGCTTGGCGTTGAATGGCGGGGGCCTCAAGCTGGGATCTTCTTCCACAGCCGCTTTGATCGCCCAATACCGCCGTGCGTCATCCAGGTAGTCTGTGATGCGTTCAACCAGTTTCGTAGCAATATCGACCTTTGGCTTCTCCTGTTTTGTGATCGCAGCTTCGCCGGTTGGTTTCGGCGTAGTCGGAAAATTGATCAGTGAAGCAACTGAGGCTTCCACAGCCATTTCTTCAAAGGTCCATCCGGCCATCCGCATAAGTGTGGCTTGGCCAGAGAATGTTCCACCAGATGGCGCAACGATAGCACTTGTGGTTCCGTTCAGGCGGCTCACAGCGATGTGTACGCTGTCAGGATTGATCGCCCATGCTGCACGAACATCGGGGTTGTGTTTCCCAATCTCCCTGCTGTCGGCTGTGGGGCCAATCGAACTGATTTCCTCGAGTCCAAACGAACTGAAGCCGTCGATGAAGCCAGGGTAGACACTGAGTCCGGTAGCGTCTATCAGAGTTGCACCTTCCGGAGCTGTCAATCCCACGCCAATGTTTTCGATCTTTCCGTCCGCTATGAGAATGTCGCCACCCTCAATCGGCTCGCCGACCACCGGTACAATGTTTCCATTCGATATCAAAATAACATCAGATCCTGCGGCGGCGATGCTCGCGCAGGCCACCACAAGGGTTGCACATAGGAGGGCTCGGTTCCTCATCGTCCACCTCCTGGGCCTTCCGGTTTCGGCTCTTCAGCCGTCTCTTCATCCGCTGCCAGCTTGTCTGCTTCCGCTTTTGCCGCTGCTTCTGCCTCTGCTTGCGCTTTTGCCTCGGCCTTCAGTCTTCTTTCTTCGAGATAGGCCTGGCGGTCGAACTCGACCTTGCCATCAACCAGAGTCATCTCACATACGGTATAGGCATCAAGAGGATGCTTGTTGAAGACTGCGATATCGGCATGCTTGCCAACCTCGAGGGTTCCTACCCACTCGTCTGTTCCACAGATTTTGGCCGGGAAAAGCGTGACCGTCTTGATCGCCTCGTCCTCGGAAAGACCACCGAATCGCATAGTCTTTGCAGCGTCGAGGTTGAGACGGCGGATTCGCTCTGGGCTATCAGAAGACACGGCAGCAACAACGCCGCGCTTAACCTGCATTGCAACCGAGTGAGGCATGGTGAAGAACGCTTCCCACTTGTATCCCCAGAAATCGGCAAATGCTGCATTGCCGACACCTGCTTCAGCTATTTCGTCGGCGATTTTGTAAGCTTCGAGCCCGTGTTCGAAGGCGGCAAGCTTGACGTCGTATTCCTGGCACATGCGCAAGATCGAAAGCATCTCTGGAGCCATGTATGCGTGACACCGAACCCAAAGATCACCTGACAGGATCTGAGACACAACCTCAAGCCTGATGTCCTTGCGCGGAGGCATTGGAGCCTTCGCCCTGGCCTTTTTAGCGGCAGCAGCTCTGTCGTTGTAGTCGTCCCATGTTTGTTGGTATACCTTGGCTTCTTCGAAGATGGCACGAATCGAAGCTTCAACACCCATCCTCGTCTTCGGGTATCTGCTGGAGTCGGAAGAGTTGGCTTGTTTTGGATTCTCACCCAAAGCCCACTTCACGGTCTGGGGAGCTCCATCGAAGACCATCTCGTCTGGAGTCACACCCCATTTAAGCTTCAAGACGATCCCACGACCACCAATCGGGTTGGCTGATCCGTGCATGGTGTGAACTGAAGTCACTCCTCCGGTGAGCGCATAGAAGATGCTCATATCTTCCGGGTTAACGACGTCTGCACAATCGGTTTCAGGCGTCATTAGCGTGCCGGTCTCGTTAAGATTTCCTTCAAGAGCAATGTGGGAATGGGAATCAATGATTCCTGGCATTGCCCAATCTCCCGCGAGGTCAATGACTCTTGCATCTTTCGGCGCCTTCAGATCGGTGCCGATCTTCTTGATGATTCCGTCTTCTATCAGGATGTCGCCGCCTTCGATGTTGGAGCCAGCGACGGTAATGATGTTCGCATTGGTCAGCAACAGACTCCCGTCGTTCGCCGAGACTTGCGGGATGGCAAGCAGCGCGACCAGTGCAAGAACAGTGAAAAATGTCGTTTTTCTCATTGTCGCCTCCCTTCCCTACGGGATCCGTTTGGCGCTGTACGGAATGGCGCCCATGGGTGTCGTGATACTGCCTCTGATCGTGTCTCCTTCAACCGTGCCGGTGAAGAATAGGTCGAAGCTCCGCGATCCGAAGGACAACGCCATTTCAAAAGCAATCTCGTTTCCAGCTACTGTGCCTTCCGAAAACTCTACTTGGCGGTCCATCATGTTCATCGAGCCAGACAGACTCGATTCCTCCTGCGTGAAGGTGGCCAAGGAGGTCTGTCCAGCGGCCATTCCGCCCTCCATCTTGATCTCCCATCGCCCTGAAACGTTGACAGTCGGGGCGTCACCTTCGGCGAGTTTGGGATCCTTGACTTCGAAGCGCTTGCCGTCCGCAAACACGAATTTCAGCTTTGCTTCCTCTGTGAAGAGTTCGCCTTCGGCCACTACCAGGTTGGCAATTTTGCCGACTTCCAGTGTCCCAAGTACATCATTCACGCCTAGAAGGCTGGCTGCATCCACTGTCATGGCACGCACAGCTCGTTCCTGTGCCAGACCGGCTTGAACTGCCTTTCCAACATTTTCCACAAATTCCTTCGGCCCTCCACTCCCCAGGGAGGCAAACGCAAATTCGATACCGGCATCGGCAAGGATCTTCGCATTCTTCGGATAGAGTTCCTCCTCGGCCTTCTTCCGATCCGCATCGGTTTGCTGTGACCAGACCGCCGAGCCAGGGGCTTTGAACGTCACACTCACGAGTAGTTTGGCCTGAGCAGCCTTGATCTCTTCAATCACTCGAAAGGCTTCACCACCTTGATCGGCGATGATCATGTCTAATTCGAGTTCCTCGCTGAGTCGCAGGGCTCGCCGAATGTCGTTTTGATTGTTGCAAACGAAGATTACCGATTGCTTTCCGTCGGCCGCCTGTTTCAGCAACTCATATTTCGGATTGAAGACCGGTCGCCTTAGGCCTACTGGCTCGCTCTCCCAGCGATGGTTATGCATAGCGTAGTACGATACGTCCATCATCTCCTGGCGAATGAAAGCCATCACTCCGATCAATGAGTTTGGATAGCCAGGCCCTGGTGAAAACGTCAACCCCAACGCGCTGTCACGCTCTAAGAGAGCTTCGGTCTTCTCTTCTGTAGAAAGGCAGAGAACTGCAGCTTGGCCTGGAACAAGACCATAAGACGGCATCGCCTGAACTGCAGCAATCCCTGCGGCATGGTGCTTAGACAGTGTCGCCTTACCGAGTTGCGCGTACTCCCAAGCGTGGAACTCGGGTGTGATTCCTTTCTCAGCATCGGTGTACTCACTCGACGGTTTTCGTCCCGCCGGCTTTCGTTCGGGCATCTTGAGTATGCCGTCGCCTAGGGCATCGATTAAGCCTGGGTACAGCGTCAATCCGGTTCCATCGATAGTCTCGGCATCCGCTGGAACTTCGACAGTCGCGTCCCCGACGGCGGTGAATAAACCATCGCGGATCACAACGGTGCCTCCGTCGATGTCAGGACCGGCCATCGTTACGATGCGCGCACCCGTAATCGCCCACGTTGAGTGAAGCCCGTCATCCTCGGCGCTGGCTCCGGGCGCGACTA
>JAAESQ010000908.1 GCA_024229275.1 bacterium
CCACCATCTCCTTCTTGGAGGATCAGCAACAGCGACATCCCCATCTTCTGTCCAGGCGTTGATCACCTTCCAGTCAGTGTTGGGGTGGAAGCCCTTCCACTCCCCCTTGGGGCTGCGGTGGAAGCCCCAGGCAGAACGGCCGAAGATGATGTTGGCTCCAGTGTCCTCGTAGTCGGTGCAGCGTTTGACCGGGTGCCGGAAATTCTGCTTGAAGGCAGAGCAGCGTTCGAAGACGACTCCGACCTCATCTCCCCCGTCAGCCTTCTGGTAGTTCTCGCAGTGCGTGCAGAGGTTGTTGCTGGTCATACGTACTTGCCGTACTCGTCGGAGATCATGTTGAAGAGGCAAGCAGCACGGATGGTCACCATCCAGCCGAAGCCCTTGCGGTCACGTCGAGGGTGGCCGTCGTAGATGGGCTCGTTGGGGTCTGCCGGTTCGTCAGGCGCCATCCCAGAGAGGAGCCAGCCGATCTGATCGGCAGTATCTCGGTCGGCATCGGTCTCCTGCACGTCCTGCCAGTTCTCGTACTCGCCACCAACGGCGTTGTAGGGAGAGAAGATGTGGGGGTTCTCGACACCAATGATGCCGAGAAGGTAGTCAACGTTGCGCTGCGGGGTCTGCCTCACAGGCCAATCTGGGACGAGGCAGGGAGACGATGGAATGCCCTCAGTTCCTCCTGGAAATTCTTGAGGGGGTCGTAGTAGAAGGGAGCTTCATGCTCCACGAGCCACGACTTGGCGGGGTAGTCGATCAGGAGCAGCAGGCCCTGGACATAGGGAGTCTCCAGGAGATGCTTCTGTTCGAGGAGGTCGGTGTAGGTCGCCTCTTGCGTCTCGTCGTCGTCACCCATGCGTATAGGGTACGCATGCTTGCCGTATTTGTCAACCCCCTACGGCGGCTTTTATGGCCTCAGCGTTCGGCAGTTTTCCCGACTTCTTGGCAGCTTTGGGCTTCGGCTTCGAGACTGCCTTCTTGGCCTTCTTGGCGGCTTTCTTCTTGGCGGACATCACAGTCTCCACATAGTTGGGCTCACTCCTCCAGTGTACCACTGCCATTTCACCGACCGTAGTTTAGGTGACCTCATCCCGGCGTCCACGACGAAGTTGGTGATGGCCTGCATGAGCTTGTCGGTGAACTCCGTGCGGAGCATGGGGTCCTCGATGGCTCCATTCTTTGGAGGAGGAGTGAAGACGATGAACTGGAAGACGTGGTCCCAGACCGGGTCGCCTTCTTCATTCATTGGGAATCCCTGTGTGAAGTTCGATTGCAGCTTGGAGGGTGAGGTTGAACAACGGAGACGGAATCAACGGACCGCCATCGACAAACTCCCCGAAACAGATGTGGGAGACGTTGTACCAGATGTAGTGCTGGTGGTCCCCCACGGCGATGATGTCTTCAGCGCTGGCGGGCTGGCGGTCAATGGTCATTCGTGGACTCCCAGGTGTTGAGGGCGTCCCATACGAGTCCAGAGATCCGTCGGCCAAGCTGAAAGGTTCCATCGGGATCGTACTCGGTCTTGTCCATGTCGCTCTCGGAGGGGTAGAGAGCAAGGAAGCAGATGTTGTCGAAGAGAGTCTGGCGGTCTGAGGTTGATTCCTGGAGTATGTGGAGACCGCTGGTGGTCTTGATTCCTCTGGGAGGCTCTCCCATTTCGATGTCCTTCATCGGGTGTCCTCGATGATGTAGACGTCCTGGTCGAGAGAGGGGAAGCCCCACTGGTCGTGGTCGAGATCCTGGAGGTCGAGGAACTGGTTGGCGGCGATGCGGAGAAGCTGTTGGATGTGATTGCCGTCGTGGCCGGCGTCGGTCTCAGCCCCCCAGTTTTCGACATCCTGATCGGAGTCCGCATTGAAGAGGAGGAGGTTCAGGTGGAGCCAGGGAGTGATGAAGCGGCCGACCGCCATTGCCTCTCTCATTGGATCGTAGATGTTCACCAGCGTTTCCTGCTTCCGGAGCGGCCGATGTGGTAGTGGTGGCCGAAGGCGCAGCGGTACTTGGTGAGGAAGCGTCCTCGGTGCTTCTTCTTCATGACGGTGATGGCCTCCTCGGCCAGTTCGACGGTCTTGTAGCACACCTTGCCGGTGCAGGCGTTGCGGCGAATTCTGCGCCTGCTGCTCATGTCCAGGGGACGTCCTTCCAGAAGCCCTTGAAGGTGCGGTTCAGGGGGGAGGCGATGCAGGTGTTCCAGACCTTGGACCTGATGTTGTGGTGATACTGGCCGCAGGCCAGGACAGCGATGTGGAGGAAGAACTTCTGCTCGGGTTGGGAGCGGAAGTGGGGATTGACTCTGTCTAGGTTGTCTGTGTGGTCTGTGTCGAAGATGTGGCTGCTGGGGATCAAAGGGTCCTTCCGCAGGCACGGCAGTATTCGCCTTCTTTGTAGATGCCCTGGCAGAGGAGGCAGGCTGGGTCTTCGCCCCAGGCGACGAGGGCTTCGTGGAGGTGGATGGAGATGCATCCTGGGAGGGGGTTGAAGCGGTTGAGGGGTTTGGAGATGGAGGCACCGAGGCAGAGGAAGGAGAGCATCGCCCACTGGGAGTAGGGAGCTGGGGAACCGAGGTCGGGGTCGATGGGGGTCTTCATGACAGCCTCTGGTGGCTCTTGAAGATGGTTCCAGGAGGACATTAGATGGCGATGCCTTTGATGGTGGTGGCTGGCATCAGAGCTTCCAGTCTCCGATGGCGATCCACATGTAGCGCCTGAACTGCGTGTCGATGTTCTCGTTCTTGGTGGTGGGACGGACACCAGTGAGAAGGAAGTGGACTCCGATGAGGTGGGCCACTTCTCCGTTGAGGCGGATGTTGGAGGCGTGGACGGAGGAGTGGAGTTCGGAGCGGATCATGGGAGGAGTTCCTCGATGGACTCGACGGCGTCCCAGAGGAGGTTGTAGGTGCCGTTGGCGAGCTTACAGGGACCAGTGATTTCTTCGCCTGGGCGCTCGTACATGAAGTCCTGGTTGGGGTCATTGCGGGAGGAGCGGTTGAGGAGCAGGTAGGCGAAGTTGTCGAAGAGGTAGTAGCCCTGATTGAGTTCATCGAGGTTCATGAGGTGGTCGTCGTTCATCAGGCGGGGGGTCCAGGAGGATTCCAGAGGCGCTCCAGGCTCACGATGGCGTTCCAGATGGAGTCTTCGGTGCCTGTCTCCCATGCAGTGCAGCCGAGGAGCATTTCGAGATGTTCGTAGACTGCGCCTGCGGAGTCCCAAGCAGGGGCTGAGGAGTGTGGGTTCATGGGTAGATTGTAGGGGGTGCTTGGTGCTATGGCAAGCATGTTTTGAAAGTGGTTGTGGGGCAGAGCTACGAAGGGTTTGGCGGGTCGTGGAGGTCGAGGAGATCGGCAACACCCTGCCAGAAGGATGGAGTGCTGGACATGCGGAAGATGGGATTGGAGTAGATGTCTGGAGGGTCGAGGTCGAGAGAAAAGAGCAGGTAGAGAACGTGGTAGCGAGCGTAGCGGTAGTCTCCTGCTGAGGACATGCTACGGCAAGCATATCATGGAAAGTGGTGCGGTTGGGGGAGGTAGTAGCTATTTGCACCGGAAATCGGACTCCGGTTCCAGGGGCGGGGGGACAAAAAAAGGGCACCCCCACGTGGGGGTGCCCAGTGCGCTAGACGTTGCGCTTCGCGGCGTCGTTCAGGACGGCGCGGAGTGTGTCGGCCTTGCCGCGACCGATGCGGAGGGGCTTGGCGCCCTCAGGCTCGACATGGAACAGCAGCCCGTACTTTTCGGTCTGGACGATGGCCCACGTGATGGGCCGGCCGGCTGCCGACGTGGTCTCGAACGGCCCCTCGACCACGGTGTCACCCTTGGCGCTGGCCTTCGCCTTCTTCGCTTCGGGCTTGGGGAGACTGAATGTCATCTTGCTCATTGCGACCTCCATACCGAAGGGGTTAGATCATTCCCTCGGCACTCTCCCCTCGATCGCCGTCGCCTGAATCACCAGATCCTTGGCTATATAAGGAGGTATATAAGAAGCGCACCCCCTATTGTGACTCGCGTGAATATCGACACGGGTTGTGACCGAGATGTTTGTAGCAGCCGCTAAAAACAATTATGTACTGTCACCATCATCTTGGGTGATGACGGCAGGCAGGGCAGGCAGGGCAGCCCCGACCTCAACAGCACGTGAGTCAGTGAGTTGTGCGATGCGTGCGTCGATCTGCTTGAGCAAACTGTTACGGTCGAAGTCCACAATGAGTTTGTCGCTTAGCATGCCGTGGATCTGGGCATTGGTGATGATCGCCTTCATCCGATCCTTATGGTCTTTGTCCCTAACGATCTCTGCCAGATGCATGACCAGTTCATCAGGCTTCACCCCACACATCTCACGCCACAGAACTCCACACGCTTCAGCCACATCCGGGAACTTCTTCGTCAACTTCGGTCCTTGCGTGTTGGGGTGAGCATACCCCACTAGCTTCGCTGCCTTCGTGGCATCCAACGCAGTCTCAGTAGCAAACTTCTCAAAGAAGCCCCGTACCTTTCCAGGTGGAGTCTTCTTGTACTTCGCCTTCAGCAGCGCCAGCCACTCCGGATCATGGCCATTCCCGTTCCCCTGCATATCCCCATTCTACTACTTCACAACGTGACGCCTCAGGCCCACCTCCCTCATTCCGGGGAAACCCTGGCCGGCGATCGAGGGGAAGGCAGCCAGCCCGGCAGAGAGGAGAAAAGCATGTTTGGCGAGCCCATGGACTTTCCAGTACACGACCCAGAGCAGATCATCACCCAGTTCTACTCCCTGATCCACAACGACTTACTCAGCATGAACTTCCTCTGCTCAGAGGAGGGAGAGGCCCTCACTCGCTTCGAGAACGACCTCATACCACACCGTCTATCCCAACCAAAAGGAGGCCAATCATGGCCAAAAGCCTGAAGCACTGCACCCACATCCACACAACCAAGGAGGCCGAGGAAGCCTGTAACCAGGAGGCAGAAGACGCAATCCTCCGCTCCGAACACTTCAACCAGTGGCTGGAGATCGACCAAGAAGACGACTTCCAAGAAGGCGAGTTCGACTCCTTCGCCTACTACATGGGCGATGCCTACCGCATCGACACCGACGACCTCAAAGCATCAGAGGAGGCCCTCTGCCACTTCCTCATCCACGAACCCACCACATACTCTGAGCCTCTGGGCATCCGCTCAGCCCACATCCCCGTCATGGCCCTCCGTCACGACGGCATCGGCTCCGCTCTCGCCCGAGGCATCAGCTCCTGGATCAACAGAGAGAATGGCGAGTAGCCACTGGCTGGACACCGTCCATCTCACCAAAGCCGCCCTCCGCATGTGCCGAGAAAGGAGCCGTATGGCCACACCCTACAGCCCCCACACCACCGTAAGGTACACAGGAGACACCGACTTCGATGACATCCTCACTGACGACTCAGCCTCCTTCTGGCTCAAGAGAGCCATCACCGAAGCCCGTCACCGTGACCCCATCGACGCCGCCAACGACGCCGAATTCCTCTGCTCCCTCCTCACATCCCGTGCTGCCAAAATCCTCACGGAGTAGGCTCCCTGACAGCTTCCTCTCTTCAGTCAGTCACAACTCCAGGCTCACATGGCTCATCTGGACAGACTGGCCCTCCATCCTGCCCCTTGAACTCTGGATACCCACCAACCGGGCTGCTGCATCTTTCGCAAGGGTCCAAGGACTCCTAGGGGAGCCACCACCATGAAGGCACCCCGGTACGACAGCAACCTCAACCCCACCGTCAACCACGACCTTGGCATCAACGCCACGGTCCTCGTCTTCGGCTCATTCCCTCCACCACCCAAAGGCGTCCACAAGACCGGCACAGCATCCCTGTGCTGGAGGCTCTTCATCGACCAGATCACTGCGCTCTATCCCATTAACCAGGAGGCCCACAAGATGGCCATCACCCGCTACACACCCGACCCCCGCACTGGCTCTCTCACCAATGGCACCGTCCAGCACGACTACCAGGAGCCCAAGGCACCCCGGAAGCGCAAGAAGGCAGCCGCCAAGAAGTGATCTGGCTCATCTTCACCATGCCCTGGTTCCTCAACCACAAGGAGTGACCCCATGAAGAACTGCTGGTCTGACTGTGCCAGATGCAGGGACCACCCAAACGAAACAGGTTGGATAGACGAAAACGGCCAGCATTGGGACGTTCATCCACCCGACCCAGATCCCGAAGATCCTGATCCTCTGCACCGCATCACCCAAGTGCTGCACCTGATCTCCCCTGACATCACCCGCTGGAACCACTCAGAGTGGCTATCAGACGCAGAGACCACAGCCGCCATGAATGCCATCCACCGTTTCTCCGAGAGAGACAACGAGTGACCCAACATCTGGTATGCCTGCCGTAAGCCCTACACAGTAAATAGTAGTGCTAACAATCCTGCTTGCCATGGTATAACTACCCTGGCTGTAGCGAGTTCCGAACGAATCCTACAGGGGGATAAACCCATAAAACCCCCTATCTACGAGAAAGGCCCCATGAACACTGAGGACTACAACCTCATGCTCGACACCCTTAGAGGCATGGGCTTGGCTCTTCAAAAGCAGGTAGACAACCTGCAAGCCGAGAACCGCAACATCCGCCAACGCCTCACTTGCGTGGAGTCCAAGCTCATCCGCAATGGGCTTCACGACCGTCCAACCGAGGCTGACACCGACACTGTCAGCCTCCCCAAAGTCACACTGGAGGACTAACTTGAAGCACGCCAACGAACTCACACTCCGAGAGATCGAGCAGAAGCTCTCGGATTACGAAGACCTCAAGGACAAGCTGGAAGCCATCAAGGCCATCTGCACCGACGGCATCGTGACCAGCAAGCCCATCACCAAGGATCTGACAGGCATCGTCCTGAAGCGCAAGCCCAAGGAGTCCTTCGCCACCTACAACCGCCGCAAGGCCATCGCTGCCGGCATTCCCCCCAAGCGCAAGCACCGCCCCAAGAAGGCCAAGAGGAAGTCCAACGGCAAGGGCACCAAGCAGCAGTGCGAGAACCCCCTCTGCCGTGAGGTCAGTGGCCGAGCATCCCGCAACTTCATCAGCCACGGCACCAAGTTCTGCTGCCGAGAGTGCGGAGTCTTTTTGTCCAACCGTCTCCGTGGCTACGCCGTCATGGTGGTGGACGGCCACAACACCCAAGCCAAGGCGTACACCCGGAAGTACCCCTTCATCCTGAACACCAATCAGGCCAAGCGTGTTCGTGGTCTGATCGACTCCGTCCAGAAGCTCAAGAACAAGCAGCTTTCCAAGGACAAGGCCACCAAGAAGGGCACCAAGATCTTCTCCAACACCCCCAGTGCTCACTGAGAACCTCGGCGCACGAAGTCACCAAGCTCTAAACCTCCAGGTATTGGCCATCGGGCTGACACCAAACTCGATGCCCACTGAGCATTACGGAGGGTTAGGGCACTGTCACCGAGTATTCGCTAAGTCCGTCAACCGGTTCATCGACGTAGCTTTCCCAGACAAGAAGGAGCCAACCAAAGTATGAAGAGACCCGAAGCACAAGAGTTCGAACAGATCGAGACCACTGTCGGTGCGCTGCCTGCCTACTTGGAGCTTGCCGACAACACCGGGATCGCTCTCAACATCATCGGTCCCCACGGTGTGGGCAAGACCCAGATCGTCTACCAGTGGGCCGAGGAGTCAGGTCGGCTCGTCTGCGACCGTGTCGTGTCCATCATGGACCCCACTGCTGACTTCGCCATGGCCGGCCTGGATGCAGAGGGCGACCTCAAGTTCAGGCACAACCGCTCTTTCCCCTTCAAGGGGTTCGAGGCAGAGTGGGTACACCCCAAGAGCAAGAACGCTCCACTCATCTTCTTCGATGAGTTCAACCAAGCCCAAACGTCCCAGCAGAACATGGCCATGAAGCTGGTCCTCGAACGCCACCTTCACAATCGCCCCCTCATCGAAGGCTCCATGATGGTCCTGGCAGGCAACCGTCTGTCCGACCATGCCTTCGTGAACCGTTCCTCCGGTCCCATGGCCAACAGAGTCCTCTGGCTCTACCTTCAGCCCTCGCTCGAAGACTTCTTCGACTACGCTCACTCCACCGGGCGCATCAACGAGTTCGTGGTGGCCTACCTCAAGCTGAACCCCGAGCATCTGCACATCTCCACCATGCAGGAGACCACCCTGGACGACCAGACCAAGACCATGATCTCCTACGAAGGTCCCCATCCCACACCCCGCACATGGGAGTTCGTCTCCAAGGTTCTCGACTCCGAGCCCACCGAACACGTTCGACTCACCGCAGTGGCCGGTCTCGTAGGCCCAGCAGTCGCAACCCAGTTCGAGCAGACCTACCGCCTCAAGGACGACATGCCCAACCTCACCGAACTCTGCAAGACCGGCAAGGGCAAGGTCCCCAAGGACGTGGGTACTCGCTTCGTCCTCGTCTCCGCACTCCTCAAACGTGTGGACGCCAACAACCTCGGCAACATCCTCACCTACTTCGGCAACATGGACCCCGAGGTCTCCGTCATGTTCGTGAAGCTCATGCTGAAGCACAAGCTCACCCTCGCGTCCCATCCTGCATACGCTGCCTGGGCGGTGAAGCATGGCAACCTCCTCGCCTAGAGACCTGAAGGCCAGGGTCGCAGAAGCTGTATGTCAGGCCGAGACTCATTTCGAGTTGAACGGACTGGTCTCTCCTCTTCAGACTGCCGACCGTTATGAGACCACCTTCAAGCCCACCATGGACATCCTGTGTTTCGGTGAGACCCCGGAGGGATGGGGATGAAGGATCTTCAGCCCACACAGGATGTCATCAAGGAGCGCCTATGAGCCATCCCATGATGGGCACGGGGATCGACAGCTACAAGAGAGTCGCACCTGATTGGGCCATGTGTGAGCAGATCCTCACCCTACTCACCTCACCCGACACACCATCAACCAAGAAGGGCATCGGACGCAACATGCTCCAGTCCATCTACCGCGTGCTCATGGACAACAAGCCGATCACATCCTGGGAGTGTGCCTTCTGGTTGCCTCATGGAGGGGCAAAGTGGGGCAACCGCTTCACGGTACTCGAACACAAAGCAGTAACGAAACGCATCCGACGAAACCGCCGACGTACATTCGAGACGCTCAACCAAAAACCAATAAGGAGACGCTAAGCATATGGAAACTCTGAAGGACATGACCCCTGCCGACGGCAGTGACGACAGCAAGGGCTCTCTGCAAGAGCGTGCAGTCCTCGTACGACTGGAGCGCAAGAACGTGTGGCTCGGCAAGCGCACGGACAAGGACATCAGTGCTGCCATCCAGACCTCCAAGGGTCTCACCAAGAGCCACGGTGACTACAAGCGGCACCTGTTCCCTGACTGCGATCAGCCACTGGAGCAGGCTCTGAACGCCATCAACCACGTGGACTACGTGTACCGTCGCCGCACCCTGCCCTGGCTGCCCGGAGTCAACATCATCGCCACCCCACTGTTCCTCACCTTCACCGAGGCCATGAACGAGGCACTCACTGCCCTCGATCGGAGTCGCATCGAACTCACCAACCAGTGGCCGGCCATGGTTGCTGCCGGCATCGCCAACTCCAAAGGCACCGCATCCTTGGACGAGTACCCACAGGTGGCCGACCTGGACGAGATGTACCGCATGGAGTTGACCTACTACCCGGTCCCCGACTCCGGAGACTGGCGCGTGACACTCCCCGCTGACGTCGTCCAGAACATCAAGGACCGCCTCCAGGAGGACAACGAGAAGCGCCTTGCCCAGACCACCATCGAAATCTGGAAGCGCCTCACTGCCGAGATCGAGGCTGCCTGGAAGAACCTCGACGGCAAGAAGCTCCGCCCCGAGTGGCTGGCTCGCATCAAGGAGTTGGCACAGTCCATCCCAGACCTCAACCTCGCCGACGACCCTGACCTCAACGCTGCTGCCAAGAAGGCAGAGGAACTCACCCAGCACGACATCGAGACCCTCAAGGGTGACCCCGACCTCCGCAAGGAGACCGCCGAGAAGGCCGAAGCCCTCTACGACAACCTCAAGGACTTGTTCTAGGGCTTGCCAGCACAGAGCAACCTCATCTACGGGATGCCCTTCACGGACATTCCCGATGATGTGGCCGAGAACATCAAGAAGGAGTACGACGAAGAGGGGGAGGTCAACTTCAACGTGATCCCCTTCGAAGCGTACAAGAACGTGGTCGCTGATTGCGAACGTCAGGGACTGCTTCACGTAGTTATCCACCCCAAGAAGAAAGAGAGGTACGGAGACTTCCAATTCGAAGTCCACATGGAGGGTGAGGCAGATGAGACATGGGACGATGCCTGGATAGGCGTGGCCCTCACATCTCGTTACTCTCCTGTCCTGGCCGACACCAGTCCATCAGGAGGGTGCTGGCCTTTCCGCTTCGACAACCGAATGACGCGCATCCAGCAGATCGCGGCGTTCGTCATCAACGAGCATGCTCCCGACTGGTTCAAGGGGGAGTGGATCGTAAAGGAGGCATGGTATTGAGCCTGAAAGAAGAGCTGACTCGACAGATCATCGAGCAGGGAGCCAAGAGGAAGCTGCAAAGATCCTTGCGGTTCACCGACGACGACATCGGCTACCGCATACGCTTCATGCACCGTCACCCCATGCCACCCGGAGGCGAGAAGCTGCCAACGGGTGAGTACCCCATCGGAGACACGCACTGCTACATCGAGCAGTGGCTCTTCAACGAGTGGAGGGTCTACTCCTGGGGGCAAGCACGCTGCTCACCCAGCGACCGATTCATCAAGGAGACTGGCAGACGTGTCGCTCTGAAACGTGCTCTGGCAGAGCAAGAGCCCCATTTCCGCACCTCTGCCTGGACCAGCTACCTGGGGAGGAAGGACTGATGGGGTGGCCCACAGTCTCCAAACGTACGGTGATCATGGCTCTGGAGGAAGTAGCTTCTGACCCCAGAGACAGGGATCGAGTCCTCAACTTCATCCTGTCCCGAGGCATCGTGCCGCCCTGCGAGATCCTCGTGACCATCGGCTACAAATCCAGTGCGGACGCGTACGAGAACGGAGAGTACGTCCGCTACCTGAAGAAGGGAGATGCATGAAGAAGCCGTGGAAGGTAGACGTGATCGAGTCCGAACGTGGGTGGGGACAGAGCCTCATCAAGACCGAGAGGTTCCACACCTACGAAGAAGCTGAGGGCTTCATGACGGACTTCAACTCCTCCGAGGAAACCCTTGGGCAGGACGAGGTCCCCGACTACTACATCAAGGCCCTGCCTCCAGTGAAGGAGGGCACATGAGAGCCAGAGTCAAGAAGTCTCTGACCAACGTGAGGGAGATCCTCTGGGATGAGGTAGCCAAGAAGCTCCAGTTCGGGGAATGGATCCTCCTGCTAATGCACTCAACCATCGTCGGCTGGTACATCTACACCCACGAAGATCATGCAGCGTTCCTGGTGTTCATGATCACGGTGTGGATGTCCATCGCCTTCGCCCACCGTATCGTCGCTGCCAACTACAGGGAGATGTACGAAGAAGCCAAGAACCCAGGAGGCATTGCCGGGTTCCTTGAGGCACTCGGCAAGGCAGGCCCACCTTCAGACCCATCACCAGGAGAGCCTCGCCTCGTCCACCCCGGAAACGAGACACAGCATTGATTACCAACAAGGAGATAGCAGAAGCCATCACATCCCGCCTTCTCGAAAAGGTCTGGTACGACACTGAAGACCCTGGACTACGGCGAAAGATCCAAGCCGAGATTGAGTGGGCTCTCTTGACGTTGCGTATCGACCCATGGCCAGAAGAAGAAAGGAAGGTATGAGCCACTTCTACAGCAGCATCCAAGGCAACAGAGGAGAAGCCACACGCTGTGGCACCAAGGGCTCTGGCATTAGGGCCACAGCCCAATCCTGGGAAGGCAGCATCAGCGTGATCATGGATCACGACCACAACAGTTCCAAGAACACCTACGAGATCAGAGCTACTTCAGGTTCAGGCATTGGAGGCACAATCATCAAGGAGGGCTACGTCGAAGACCTTCTGAAACCCGGTCCCATAGATGGTTTCGAGGACCACTTCAATCACCTTGTCGGTCAGCAAGCCGACGCAGAGAAAGGAGACGAGTGAAGAAAACCAAGTTGACGCTACCGCTCATTCGAGCGAAGAACCAAGTCACCATGAAGGAATACTTCTACGCGGTTCTCATGATGGGCATGACGACAGTCGTGAAGGACGATCTGCCGGCTGCCATGGGGACTGACGGGAAGTGTCTCTACATCAATCCCAAGTGGATCAAGGAAGGCCAGTGGACCCAGGACCACATGATCTTCGGCTTCATGCACGAGTGCATCCACGTGATGACCGGAGACATGTGGTGGGCCAACGAGTTCGGCCTTGACCAGATGCTTGCAAACTGTGCCGCTGACTTCTGGATCAACCAGACTCTGGAAGCCGAAGGCAAGATCCCACCTGCCCACTGCCTGCTCAACAAGAAGTACACGGGCTGGACCAAGATGCAGATCTACAAGGACCTCCAGAATCAACAGCAGAAGCAAAAGCAGAAGCAAAAGCAGGGAGGAAGTGGGCAGGATCCGAAACCAGGGCAAGGACAGGCCGGCAAGAGCGATCCCTTCAATGGGGACGTGAAGCCGATGCCACCTGATCCCAACCTGAAGGCCGAGATTGGACTGAGGGTGAAGTCGGCAGTGCAAGCAGCCAAGTCGTGTGGTGGTCCGGTACCCAAGTGGGCTCAGGACATCGTGGATGACATCGCCAAGCCCAAGGTCAACTGGAAGCGCCGACTCCATCACCTTGCACAGCAGATTGTCTACGCGAAGAACGACTACAGCTACCGCCGCCACAACCGCCGGTACATCCCACACAACATCATGGCTCCGACCCTCTACTCCCCCGAGCCGACAGCAGGAGTCATCGTCTGCTCCGTTGATACTTCAGGTTCAGTCAGCCAAGAGGAGCTAAACCAGTTCTGGGGTGAGATCCTGGAGATCATGAAGTCTCTGTCTCCAAGGAAGCTGTGGGTGCTGGACGTGGACAGCAGCATCCGACACAAGCGTTGCTACACACCGCAGGATGACCCACCCACCGAGATCGAAGTCCATGGTCGAGGCGGAACGTCCTTCCTGGAGCCATTCCAGTGGATCGAGGATGAGCTTGGGGACGACATGCCTCAACTGCACATCTACCTCACGGACCTCGAAGGAGGCTTCCCGGCCAACGCTCCACCCTACCCCACCATCTGGGTCTCCACCACAGAGCAGCAGGCACCCTTCGGAGAGACGATCTTCATCGACGTGGGAAGGGAGGGCTACTGAAGTGCAGGAGGAAGAAGTGAAGGAGGCAAAGATCAGCCCGACGCAGGTAGTCCGGGTCGTACAAATGCTGTTGGAGCCGGTAAAAATAGAGAACCAGCACCTGACTAAGCGTCTGAATGCCCTTGAGGCTGACATCATCATCCTCAGCAATCGTTTGGGGAGGGTTGATTGAAACCACGAGAGATCGAGCCGCACATTCGTCCGTACAAGGTGGCAATCAAAGCACTTCTGCGGAAACACCTGCCACCACTTATCAGGCTGATACCAACTACAGCAGATACAGTCCATACGATGGGCGTACCAGATGACCAGACCACCAAGATGTTGGGAGTTAGCTTCGGCGTGACGACGCAGGTGGATGGAGCCAAGATCGTACCGTACATCCTGAACCACCCCGAACACTTCAAGGCGAAAGCTCCCAAGGACGTAGCCGGTATCGTTGCTGCAAACGCTCTGCACTCGAAGATGGAAAGTCTCTCCAACCTCCTGAAGAACCATCCTAACCCTGGAAGACTGCCTGTCCTGCGAGGGAAAACAGAAGAAGCCCCGAAACCAGAGGACCAGGAGGTCAACGATCTGCTGCTTGAGGCAGCCACCCTTGGGCAGATCCATCAGCGTGACTTCATGCTCCTCATGCGAGAGGAGTAGATTGAAAATTCAACTGACGGAGAAGCTGGACGTCAACGAGACCGACATCGCCCGGCTCGTACACTCACCGTTCGAGAGAGCAGTGTCCTCACTACAGGCGAAGGCACGACAGAAGGCCGCAACGAAGTGGATCAAGCAACACCGCTGGATCCTGACCTTGCAGACTCTGCCCGACGACATCTACAACGCCCTTCCGAAGACCGACTCCCTGACGTGCATCAATGCCAACAGAGGGGTGACCAACATCAACTGTGGGAAGGTTCCTGATCTGAGTGGACTGACTGGAGACCATTTCGGTGGGCCGAAGGTAACCACCAAGCTCGTTGACATCATTGCCTGCCACCCTGAGGCAGCAAAGGAGTACGAGGCAACGAAGGCCGTCGAGGAAAGGGGAAAGCAGTTCGAACAGGACGTGAGGGACTATCTCAACGCCTCTGGATTCACGAGTCCCACCCAGATAGCGTGGTCTGCCATGCCCTTGGTGGATCTGATGCTCACCATCAACCCTGTGGACACAGTGATATACGGCAGGCGGCACCACCACATGGGGATTTTCCTTGCGAGGTTGAACAAGAGAAGGTACATTCAGCGCACCGACATGCGCCGACCGAAGGTAGTTCACATGCTTCCGGACGCTCTGCTCCCCGCCATCGGCGAAGCCAAACTGCTGCATGCAGCACAGAAGAAATGAGACCACCACCCACAGAAAACGAGAAGCTCGACGTCTTCTCCAAAACCTATACAGCCGTGAACGATGCTTGCTACGAATTCCTGCAACTGATCCAGAAGAGAACCCATACAAGAGACCACAGCCAACGTGTTGACACCTACAGTGGGCTGAGGGAGGGCATATCTGTGCTTGTGCCTCTCCCCTTCAGGGATCAGGAGCCGGAATGGGAGACAACGAGAAGGACCAGGAAAGCAGCAAGCTCGTATACTCCGCGTCGGAATTCCAACAGCTAACACTCCCCGACATCGGTTACTGGATGCAGGACATGATTCCCAAGAAGGGGATCGTGCTTCTGCATGGCAAGTACGGAGCCTGGAAGACTGCCATTGGGCTGAACATCGCCAAAGGGGTAGCGGAAGGACAACCACTCTGGGGCCTGGACACGGAGCCCACCAAGATTCTCTTCTTGGAATGTGACACTCCTGTCCAGGCCATCCACTCAAGAGTCAAGACGCTCGACTTCACCGGACTCACAGTGGACTTTGCACCTATCTACCCCGGCTTCGATGTCGTGAACCCCCAACGTGACGAGTGGAACCAGACCAAGTACGACACCCTGCATGCCCGGCATGAAGCGGAGAAGTACGGATTGGTGATCGTTGACTCGTTGCGGACCATCCACAGCATGTCGGAGAAGGAGGGCGAGACTGCCAAGGAAGTCTACATGGCATGTGCTCGGCTCTTCCCTGAATCAACAGTGCTGCTCATCCACCACGATCGGAAGACCTACCGTGAGGACGGCCATGGGTCGAAGTTCAAGAGTCAGGAGCAACACGAGATGGATGCTGAGTCCTTCATGGGATCTCAGAGATGGATCGACCTCGCCACTACTGCTCTGAAGATTGCGAAGCATGGCCGCAAGGGCATCGTGGTCCACCAGAGCAAGTCCCAATGGGGAAAGCAGGCTGAGCCCATCTTCCTGAAGCCGAACGGCGACGGTGTGACCCTTGAAGTTCCAGCCCTCCTGGACGACAACGTGATTGCCAAGGCCGTGGCCATCATCCTGAAGACCACCACCATCAAGAACCTGACCCAGTTGGACAAGCTGCTGGCCAAGCATTTTGACGTGAGCGACCGATACATCCGGGATTTCCGGATCGGATATGAGGAGAGAAATGGACAAGTCCCAGTCCGAAGCCGCACCTGAAGAAGAAGCCGTAGCTCTGCAAGAGACGACCGTGGCTGTTTCACGGGCAGTGATCGCGCTTGATGATCTGCTACCTGATGGAGAACTGGCATCTGTGGCTGCCTACCAGCACACCCGGTTGATCTGCACGGGGAACATCTGGTGAGCGCCTCCTACGAGGAGGCCGTCGAATGTACCAAGTTCTTGACAGCTATGAGCCGGGCTCTGATCAAGGCAGAGGAGCGCCTGGACGCGCAGTTGTGGCAGGGATGGGGCACCCATGGTATCCGGAACGTTTCCTTACACACCATGGAGTTGGAGACTCTGATCTTCGGCTGGAGCCCTCCTCGCCAGACACCAGATGTTGTGTAAGGCCATGCTTGCCACCACAAGGTGTGTGGTTCCAAGAAAAAATCTGTTGAAAACAAAGGACTTAAAAGTAGGTACCGCGATTTGGAACCAGTATTTTTAGAGGGTGGTTCCAACAACGTAAGTATGCATGGATGAAAGGAATGTTAACCGAAGTCGGAAGACTTCGGAACCCCATAGATATTATATGGGGGTGGTTCCAATAGGGAGTTCCAAACAATGAGATTCGTGGACGAGGTTGACCGCGTGTTGGGATGGGCAGACGGCAGATTCGCCAGGGTCTTGGAAAGTGAGGCTGAGACCTGCCTGAACCTGGACAACCTGATCTTTGGAGAACGCTACGTGGTGTGGCCAGATGAACGGTGGTGGCCGAACATAGAGGAACTGGACAGGAAGGACGCCTGACAACCCTCCATGGTGCATTTAGGACAGCCCTGGTGCATTCAGGACGGGCTGTACGGACTCTGAGCCTACCGCTGGTCCTTCCAACGAGCCAGAGCCGCTACACGGGCAATTTCGCTTCTTCTTCGCTTGCTGAGCTTCTTGGCTCTCGCCTTCCCACCTGCCTTCGAGACTCTCTTCCGGGTCTCAGTGTCCAGATGATCGGAGCCTGCTGATTCCGCTTGACTTCCCATGACGGCAAGCATACCATGTCCATCATGGAGAAGCTACTGAATCTTGCAACGGCCATCGGGGTCACCATCACCATCTGCTCAGTGGTGGCCAGCATCGGAGTCATCCTGCTGGCGTTCATCTAGCCGCAACCTTCACGGGGGAGGGGGGTGCGGCCAACCCTCTCCCCCACTTTCAAGGAGGTTGTTTTGGACGCAGTGGACTGCTCGACCGGGGAGAAGGACTACGGCTACAAGGACAAGGGCGATCCAAACCACACTGCCGTCACCTGCAAGGGCCGCACGAAGACCCACCCAATCTTCGATGACTGCGACTTCCAGGAGTCCTTCGGACCAGAGGGTGCTGACACCATGCACCATGGACTCACAAACTTCCGGACGGCAAACCCCAAGTCCACGGTTTCTCTGGAACCCTTCTGCATGCACGACGTGGAAGAGGTCTACCAGTACGCCATCGGTGAGAACGACGGAGCCGCGTGGCTGGTGGTTGGCAAGCTGTCGGATGGTCGGTACTTCTTCGTCTCTGCATCTTGCGATTACACCGGTTGGGGCTGCCGGTCTGGCGGCACTGCGTACGTGGAACGGGACCTTCCAACCCTAATGATCCTGGGCATCGACGACGGAGAGCATCAGAGGCTTCGGGCATGGGTGCCAGCCAATGCCTGACTACTACATCCTCGATCAGGACGGCAACCCAGTGGTCTGCTTCGACGTCAGGCAGTGGGGGGAGTGGTTCGGGAAGGCAGAGCGGAAGGTAGATGAGACCGCCATCAGGGCAGGCATCAGAGTGTCCACGGTCTTCCTGGGTCTCGACCATGCCTTCGGCGGGGGGCGTCCCCTCATCTACGAGAGCCTCGTCTTCGGCGGCAAGCTAGATCAGGAGATGAGGCGCTACTCCACCAAGGAGGAGGCACTGAAAGGACACGAGAGGCTGGTGAAGGAGGTAGAGGCAGAGGAGTTGACCTCTCAGGCCGTCGGCAAAGCTGTCAACGCCCTGGACCCTCCGGACGTTCATGAGTCCTGGGAACACGCACGCACTCTGGCCATAGGAGAGACAGATGATCAGCAGGAGTGAGTCGTACAGTCGGCTCACAGAAGGGCAACGGTGTAGATGGCGAAGGCTGCTCGGGTACCACTTCAACGACAAGGGCATCACGCCGAACGAAGCCAACAAGGATCTGCTCATCGGCGGCGCAGTTCACAAATGCCTGGAGACTGCACTCGGGCGGGCACGCGAGGGCCACGACTTCGACCATGCCATCCTGGATCCCATCATCGACGCGCATCGAAATGCTGTGACTCGAATGGTCCCCTCGGACTCTCCCGTCGAGAACGGCAACGAGTCCGCTGCCATGGTCGAAGGGCTGTCTCACGCCTGGGTCCGCATCACCCTGCCGTGGGTGCTGGAGAACTTCACCGTCCTCGACATCGAGCAGATGGAGAAGCTGAAGGTAGGCGACATGACCTTCCGAGCCCGTGCCGACTTCATCGCCCGTCACAAGGAGACCGGCCAGCTTTCGGTCCACGACTTTAAGACCCTCAGCTACTGGGACGACAAGAGCGCAGAGCAGTGGCACTTCAACATCCAGATGTACGCGACTGCCTACCTTATCGCTCAGCGCCTGGGTGAGCCTGTCCCTCACTACTACATCCACCCTCTGGTGAAGGGGAACAAGAAGTACCCCTCGCCCATCGTGAAGCCCTGGACTGCACCGGCTGTGACTCCAATGGGCAAGCCCCACTTCTCGCTGAAGTGGAAGAAGGGTTTCGAACGTCAGTTCGTCCACACCATCATGAAGGTGTCGGACTTCGTGTGGTCCCTCCCTGCCGACAAGCTCGCAGCATTCGTCCCCGTTGCCGGCCCCTACGGTGTTGACGACGAGATGGCCAAGGACTACATCGACAGTGCTGTGGTCGAAGACGACTGGTGGTTTGACAACCTCTACAAGACCAACTGGAAGGAGTGGGACGACCCAGTTGCCCACGCCGACATGGTGAGAAGGTTCCCACGCTCCTACCAGTGTTGGGACTTCAAGCGTCTGTGCGAGTTCCACCGGCTCTGCTTCCGCCGGAAGGGTTGGGAAGATCCCTACTCCTTCGGCTACAAGGTGAAGACCTTCAAATGACGGAGCGACACGGAATCATGATGAAGACCGACGAAGACCACAAGACCATCGACAACATGATGAGGTTCGGAGGTTCGTTCGTCCATGCCCTTGGTGACTGCTTCATGCGGGCCGACGCCACCAACTTCGCCAAGCTCAAGGATGCCTTCCCCGAATACTGGGAGAAGTACGAGCATTTCGGAGAGACAAAGAATGGGCGCTGATTTCTACATGAACCCTCCAAAGGAACAGTGCATCAAGTGCAAGAACTGGTACGAGATCAGGGAAGGAGGAGTCTGCACAGGCTGCTACCTCGCTGACCTGGAGAGGCAGCACGAAGGTCTCCTCAACACCTTGGCTCCTTCGAAGTCGAAGTGGGTCCAGCACATTTGGCGAAACGCCACGGCCTACTGCAAGAAGATCAAGGAGGAGTATCATGGACCCGCGTGAAGGCATCACGCCAACGAACTGTCCGCACTGCAAACATCACCTCGACGCGGCCACGAACCTCCAGAGCGAGGAGCGACCAGCGCCAGGGGACATGACGGTCTGCATCAACTGTGCTGCCATCCTCCGCTTCGATGAGAAGTGCATGGCAGTAGCGTGCGACGGGATCCCCGACGACATGGCCTCCCAAGACCGCATGTTCCTGGAGCAAGCCCAGAAGGCAGTCCAACGCATGATCCAAAAGGGGAAGGATCTTCACAGTGTCAAAGGAGGGGAGAAGCGGTGAGCGACCATCGGCCCCTGGAGACGCTGGCGCGGGAATGGCTGAGTCACACCGATCCTGATGAGGATCTACCTGTTACTCTCACCGCCCTCCTCCGCAGCCGAGACGAGCGTGCGCTGCGGATCGTGGATGAGTTCCAATCCCGCTGCGACAAAATGTGGAAAGCCAACGTTGGCGAGACGCACGACTTGAACAAAGGGGCATCCATAGCCTGCGACGAGATCAAGCGCCGCCTGGAGGCCGAGGATGAATAGGTTCTGGCTTCGACCCACCGTGACGAAGAGAAGGAAGGTGGTCTCGGTGTCAGAGGATCTCCGCCGCTTCCCGGGGATCAAGGACACAGCCGAAGAGATCCTGTTCAAATGGAACTCGGAGGAAAACCTTCGCAGGGATGGGGTAGTTCCAACCGAGCGTTTCCCACTGCTGGAGGCCTCCGATGACTGAGTGGAACGAGGAGACGCGGAAGCGGCTGAAACGGGACGTGAGAAAGGTTTCGCCCTTTCATGGCGAGCATAAGACCGACATCGCCGCAGCCCTGAAGGAGATCGAGAGGCTGAAGCCTAACGAGTGCCCAGACTGCGGCTGGCCTGGATTGGCGGGAGGGGCAGCAGCGTGCTCCTTCTGTGCTGTGGATAAGGCCGAGCAGCGCATCAAGGAACTGGAGGAGGAGAACGAGCGGCTACAGGCTGAGGCGAGGCAGCAACGGGAGTTCAAGCATCAAGCAAACACCAAGATCGAGGCGGCGCTGGCCCATCTTGAGGCGGCGGTCATTCACGTTCACGACAAGCAAATCAGTAACCTACTGTGGAAAGCAGTCGAGGCCCTCCGGGGGGAGGAGGGGCAGTGAAACCTAACCCCAACAGCGTGGACTACACGCCACACATACGTGCTGGCTGGTGGATCTGGGTGGGGATCCTTGTTGTCACCGTCTTCTATGGGCTCCTTCCCGGCTGTGCCCCCAACGTCGGCCCCTGCTATGTCAACAACTGCGGGGTCGTCTGCTGCAACAACGACGGGCAAGTGTGCCCAACATGTTGGGAAGACACACCCTGAGATTCTGGTTTTGGCTCTCCGTTTTCTGCCTTTTAATGCTTGCCATCTCCGTCACAACCACATAGACTGAGGGGGTTATGAAGAAGCTACTGGACCAGTTCAAGAACATCTTGGGAGTCGGATGGACAGCAGGAGACTACCCGAACCATGAGTCTCAACAGGAACGCCTCGGCTTCGAGCAGGAGAAGGACTACTACTCCGACCCCTGGCACCACCACAACATTGGTGGCGCTCCTGGTTGGGTCCAGCAGCAGCACGAGGCACTCCGAAGGCAGCAGCAGGATCTACAGAACAAGAACAAGCAGGACGCCTACAACTACATGCAGCACGTCCAGAAGCAGTGCTTTCCTCCGCAGCAGGTGCAGCAGGCGTCACCCTTCGGTGGTATCGTGCCGACGCGGTCGGAAGGTGAGCTTGGCACCTTCACTGTCCACGCCCTAGTGTTGCTCTTCGGAGACCACCACGAGATCATTGCCAAGCATCTGGTTGAACTCCAGAAGCAGCATGAGGGTGACGCCCTGAGCGAGCTTTGGAAGTTTGCCAATGCCTACACTCCTTGACGAACTGCAAAAGACCGAGGAGGAGGCTCCTCGTGTACCGCTGTGTGAACTTCCATGGTGTGTCACTCCCGTGCAAGACGCTGGACCCTTCTGCGCCCACCACAAGCGTGTCTACGACGTCTGGGTGAAGATCCCTTGACCGAAGATGAAGAACTGGCTGCCGAAGAAGAACGGGCACATCTGGAATGGGTGAGGCAGCAGAATGAGTACGACATGCAACTCCGGGACTTCCAGGATACCTGCTACGAGGTCTCCGAACAGATCGACTACCTGCTTCAGGGCTACATGCCGCAGGCCATGATGACCCCACTGATGCGTAAATGTGTGGAAGCCATGACCGTGCAGCACATCTATCAGTCGTACCCACAAATGGAGGAGCTACGTGACCGAGACGAGTCTGACGAGATCCCCTTCTGACGATTTCACCGAGGAGCAGATCAACGACATCCTCCAGCAAGGTGACATCTCAAACCTGGACGTAACGAAGCGCAGTCGGTTCCTCTACCGACTAGCTGAGAAGCTCAAGCTCGACCCCTTCGCCCGACCCTTCGACCTGATCCACGTCAAGAAGCCCGACGGTTCCAAGAAGCTCATCATCTACGCCAACAAGTCGGCGTCTGACCAGATCCGGGAGCGTGACAACCTCTCTGTTGAATGCTTGGAGGAAGGCCCCCTCGTAATCGGTGATCACGTGGACGACAGCATCTACATCTTCCGCGTGAAGATCTCCAACCCAGAAGGACGCACTGAGTTCAATGTTGGTGCTGTCTCTCTGGCTGGCCTCGACGGAGAAGACAAGGCCAACGCCATCATGAAGGGCTGGACGAAGGCATCCCGTCGAGCCACTCTAGGCTTTGCTGGTCTTGGATTCCCCGATGAGTCCGAGGTTGGGAGCATCCCTGGCACCGTGACGGTGACCCCTGGCGAGGGCAAGCCAGTGATCAACACGCCGCCCGCAGTCGAAGCTCAGGTCACGTCGTCCCTACCCCGTGCCTCCTCAAGCAGCAAGCCCCCCGTCCGAGTCACCCCATGACGGAGACGAAGTGGGACGCCTTCTCGCACTGGGAGAAGGGAGGCTACGGTTTCAAATGGGGGACCGGTGACGAGATCAGGTTCCTTGATCGTGTAGGAGAGCATCGCCAGAAGAACAGGGCTCTCCTTGTGTCCGACAGGATCCATCTGCTCAACCAGTACACGGAGGGTATGAAGCTCCGTTCCAACTGGGGAGACATGGATCCTGAAGTCATCACGTCTCACATCCGTAATCTCATCCACCACTACGAAGCCATGTCGAAAGAGAAAGGAAGTTAGCTTTGCCTAACATCAACAAGCTGAATCTGTCGGACGAGCCACTGCCTCTCAACATCCAGGCCATGCCCTCTGGGCTTGGGTCCAGACCACAGACACCGCAGCCGGGGATCTACCGCTTCCGTCTCCCCGAGGCCCCGGCTATCGAGAACGTGTTCGACACACAGGAAGCCGACGACACCCAGATCCTGCTGGCCGTCTTCAACAACGACGGCATGCTGTACAACATCAGCCTCAAGCAGAACTACACGGCCCGGATCAGCAACCGGTTCCGTGAGATCAAGGTCACCAACCCCGAGACGAAGGAGAAGGAGCCTCTGCTCATCTCCGACTTCGGCATGCTGCTCAAGGCACTGAACGCCGTGCCCGACCGCGTGTCGAACCGTGCGCTGGCCACTGCTCTCGTCCAGGCAGCCGGCACCGAGTTCATCGCGGAACACACCCTCACTGCCACCTGCAACAAGAAGAACCCCATCTGGAAGCAGGGCAAGACGGTCGCCGGCAAGTTTGGTTGTGGCCGGCAGTACGCCGTCGAGGGCTGGAAGTCCGAGAAGTCCGAGAGACTTCAGCTTCCCGTCGTTGAGGGGCGTGTCGCGCTGCGCTTCACGTGCCCATGCGATGCCGAGCTTCGTTCCTGGGGTCAGCTTCAGGGATTCCGAAGTGTCTAGTGGAGCAAAATACAAAGGAGGTCTGTTTGGGGGGAGTGGTGTGGGTGTGCCCGGCACCGTCCCCCCTGCATCAGGAACTAGCGGACCGCCTTCTGGAGCAGGAAGGGGGACCATCACGCGAGGCGCTGTCCTCCATTCTGGCGTTCGCAGCAAGCCGAGGTTTCCAGGAGGGGTTGCTGGCGGTCGAGCGATTCATAGTGGAGAAGACTTGATCGAATACACCATGGCCGAACTGATCTACACCCATGGCACTGCGTCCTTCCTGATGTACCACATCGGCGAGATCCCCAACTACTCCGGTGCCCCAGAGGAGAAGCAGCTTATCCGTACTCAACCCTTCCGCCCTGAACCAGCCGTCAACAACAAGGACATGATCCAGCGAAACCTCTACACCCTCTGCCTCAACATGCTTCCCGAGATGGGAGACGATGGAGGCCCAAGTGCAGCATAGGAGCCCGTCATGGAACAACCGCAGCCGTTGTACTTCATCTGCCAGCAAGTCGATCGCATGAAGCGTGACGCCGACAGGCTCAACGGAGACGACCCCAGGAAAACCCTCATGGCCATCGGTGAGGCAGCCGAGTCTGTGTCCCACGAGATCGAACACTTCCTGAAGTGGGGACCGAATGCACCACCCGGGTAGTCTCCAGGTCGTCAGAGGGTTCAGAGGGCTGCGTCCTTGGGACGATGTTGACGACCCCTCCAGGGAACTGGGGAAGAGTTACTGCCCCACGAACATCGAGAGTCTCGTCATTGGTGAGACTCTCTTTCGCCCTCCCAACACGTGGGAGACCGTCACGCCGTTGACCACCAAGGTGAGGAACATTCTTGACAGGACAGGGGACAGCTTCCGTCAAGCCTCGTGAGTGTAATGGTTGTGTCCTGCGGCAGAAGGGAGATGGGTTCGCCCTCCCCGAGCAGGCCGAATCTGTTATCACTCTGGTGGGCGAAGCATTGGGAGAAGAAGAGGTCGTCTACTCCCGACCGTTCGTTGGCCCTGCGGGAGAACAACTCGACCGTGCCCTGACCAAGGTTGGACTGCCCAGAGGTTCTGTCACTATCGGAAACGCCGTGAACTGCCGGCCTCCCAACAACTGGCTGACCGGCGCACCTTGGGAACACGCTTCCCTCAACCACTGCCGGGTCCACCGCCGGAAGTTCTACTCCCCCCAGGTCAGGGTGTACGTCACCCTCGGCTCTGTGGCCACCAAGACCGTCCTCTCCGACCACGGCTACCCCTACGAGGGGAAGCTCAACAACTGGCACTCCACCGTCATCAAGCTGGACGAGAACCAGTACCTCATCCCCACCTTCCACCCCTCCTACCTCATGCAGGGGAACCAGAAGCTGTTCAACGCCCAATGCTACGCCCTCCGTCTGGCCATGGAGGTCGCCTCCTTCGGATACACACCAGATCCTCTGGACCTCAAGGTCGATCCTCCACCCGACAAGTTCGAAGCTGATTTCGTCAGCAAGCTCGGAGGCATCGAGGAACACAGCGCCTGGATGGCCGTGGACATCGAGACCTACACGTCCATGGGTGAAGCCGAAGACGATCTCACCTACGCTCTCGGTGACATCACCCGCATCAACTTCTCGGTGGATCCCGATGTGGGATGGACCGTACCGTGGGAGAACCGCTACCTCCCTCTAATCCAGAAGTGCCTGGAGACTCCTCACGCCAAGATCTTCTGGAACGAACGGTACGACGTGCCCATCCTGAAACGAAACGGAATGAAGATCAACGGGGTGGTGGTCGATGCGATGCAAGGCTGGCACATGCTCCAACCGAATCTCCCAATGGGACTCGGTTTTGTTGCTCCGTTCTATTGCAAAGTTGGGCCATGGAAGCATCTCTCATCTACGGCTCCTGGCCGGTATGCCGCCATCGACGCAGCCGCCACTCTGCGATGTGCATATGGCATCGGAGATGATCTCGCAAATGAAGGCCGGTGGGACACCTTCCACAAGTACATGACGACCCTCGACCGGAAGGTGCTGCACCCTGCGGAGGAGGTCGGCCTCCTCATCGACAGAAAAGAAGTCGAGAAGCTCCAGGAGATCCTGTACGAGCAGAGCGAAGCTGCCGAAGAGAAGATCAAGAAGCAGATCCCTGACTCTGCCCTTCCCTTGGAAGGTGGTTGGAAACGAGACCCCAAGGACAAGTGGCCTGGAGCTTTCATGCGAAAAGTAGAAGAGACCGTCACCTGCTGCACAGATTGTGGGGAGACCGATGTCACGACCCGGCACAAATGCGAACCTCCGAAAGAAGAAGGAAGCCCTCCGTGAGGCCATGGAAGATCCTCAGATCCACGTGGTCAAGACTCTTCAGGCCGGTGTGGCGTGGGCCAATGAACTTGGCAAGGAACTCGGAAAGACGGATGCCGCCGACTGGCCCAAGGAGAAGATGGTTGTTGCAGCACTTACGTACGCTGCCGCAATGGCCTCTGAAACTTCCCTGGATGAAGACTCCTGGCTCGATCTTGCGATCATGGCATTCCGAGGGGTCAGCGTTGGACCTTAACGAAGTCAAGCCCATCTATGCCGACTGGTACACCCACATAGTCAAGCTGACTTTTGGTTCCATCCAGGAAGCGGTACTGATTCCGTACCACCAGCCAGAGAATCCCTTCGAGACTGCTCTCCAAGATCTCCTCGACAACCACTGGTGGGATGATGAAACCGCAGATATTTAGAGCCACCAGGATACGAAGAGCTATGAAGATTGAAACGGTGACGGTGTCCATGATCAAGTACGCACCAGGATCTCTCCCTGGAAGTTGGGGGGATCCCTACCTTCTCGACTACGAGAACCTGATCTGGATTACTGGTGTGCCTCAATGCTCCAACGAGTCTTCCATCCAGATACAGGATGCTCTCCACAACATTCTCGATACCGTGGCTAGAACATGGCAACGCTAGTTCGTAGACCGGCGAAGGTCACCCGCTGGTTCGTCCACGGGGAGTTCAACCCTGGCAGCCCGAAGCAGATCCGTGCGCTCATGGCTGCCTTCGGTGAGACCAGCCGACCGGGCAAACACTCCAAGAGCGGGAAGCCCTCTACAGACCGCAAGGTCATGGACAGACTGGCCACCAGACATCAGGTGTTCCGGGACATCCAGGACTGGAAGGACGTCAAGAAGCTCGACAGCACCTACGCCACTGGCCTCACGGCTCACGCCGACGACGACGACAGGATCCATGCCTCCTTCACACACAAGCCGTACACCATGCGGCTGGCCTGTATCAATCCCAACCTCCAGAACATCCCTCAGGACGACGAGGAGGACTCCTTTGCCAAGCAATTCCGACGATGCATCATTGCTCAACCCGGATGCCGTCTCGTCAGCGCGGACTTTGCTGGCATTGAAGCTGTACAGACAGGTTGGTTTTCTGGCGACCGGGATTACTATCGACTGGCTCGACTGGGCGTGCATGCGTACCTCGTATCTCACCGTCTCGATCGCCCAGTCAATCTGTCGTGGAGCGATGAGGATCTCGGAGCAGCACTATCCGAAGTGAAGGCGAAGTTCCACGACCGTCCCATCTACAAGCAGTTGAAGCGGGTGGTCCATCGGACCAACTATGGGTCCGGTCCGTACGGGATGCACATGGACGACCCGCACATGTTCCCCACTGTTCAATCAGCCGAGGACCTCCAGGACTACTACTACACGCTCGTGCCGAAGCTGGCGAAGTGGCACTCCCAGGTCCGTACCCTGGCCAACGCCCAAGGATTCCTGGGAGGGGACGACCACCCCTACAAGTTCAAGGCGTGGTTCTGGGACGTCATGCACTACGAGCGCCGCCGAGATCGGATGGTCCGTGGGTCTGACTGGAACAAGGTTGTTGCCTACTACCCTCAGTCCAGCTCAGCAGGAAATCTGTTCGACACCATGCTCATGCTGATGGACAAGGAGGGGGACTGCTACGTGGGTGACCTGTTCTACGGGAAGACTCCCATCCGCGCCCTCATCCACGACGAGATCTTGGCTGAGGTCCCCGAGAACAAGCTCGACATCTTCTACGAACGCTGTGCCAAGGCCATGACCTACCCTGTCTTCTCACAGGCCCTCCCCAAGAACTGGGAACTCGGTGAGTACATGCAGCACCGCGCCGAGATGAAGGTCGGCCAGAACTGGGCCGACATGGAGGCCGTGTGAACGCGAAGGCCAAGGGCGCACGGAGCGAACGGAAGGTCAGGGCTCAGCTTGAGGCTGATGGCTGGCACGTCGTGAAGTCAGGAGGTTCTCTGGGACTGTGGGACCTTGTTGCTCTGCACCCGACGGGCAAGGTGCGGCTAGTTCAGGTGAAGACGAACCGCAAACCTCCCAAGAAAGAGATGAAGAAGCTGAGCGAGTTCGCCGAACGTTGGTGGGGCACAGAGTGTCTGATAGCTGTGGTATACGACCGGAACCCCACGAAGTGGACTATTCTGAATCCATATGACAACTGATGTACTTGATATGGTAAAGTTTATCGTATTGTTCGTTCGGACATCCTTGAAAACAAAGAACTTACGCCAGCACTGACAAGGAGCGTCATATTGAATACATCACTGGTCATCAAGGAGATCCCAGAAGTTGACCGGCCTGATCTTCCACCCGGCCCCTCCTGGAAGTGTACCGAGTGTGGAGCCACCCTCCGGATGAACGAGCATCACTCTGCTGGCCGACACGTGGTTCTCTTCGTGAATCAGAGGCCCCGCCTCTACGTCGAGCCCAGAACGAAGACTCTACTTGACAGAAGCTGATGCTTGCCGTAGATTGAGAACATGAAGCCTCGTTGTCGTCAGTGCCGAAAGGTCATGAGGGCAGCGAACGTCGAGATCATGTTCTACACTCCGGATGATCAGGCGTGGGGACTACACAAGGGGTGTGAGGAAGCCTACGAAGGAGCCAATGAATCTGATTCTGCTGACGTTGATGCAAGCAAGTCTCGGAGTGAGCAGCATGCAGGTGTACGTGGACATCGCCACCCGAGAACTGAACCTACCACCCTCCACCGTGATCGAGCGAGGAGTCGGGCCTGACTTCGCCTGGACCAACGGGCGTGACGTGTTCGTCCACACTCTCCTCTTCCAGGACGGCGTCCCTCCCGAGGGAGTCCTGGAGTTCATCGCCTACCATGAAGTGTGTCATATAGCACGGTGGGCAAACAGCGCAGAGCGGAACGACGAAGTCGGAACAGACGTATGCGCCATCCTGAACATCAAGGAGCGGACCCGTCGTCGGCACACAAGGGTGTTCGACAAGTGGTTTCGCTACCACAAGTTCCCGAGGAAGAAAGAATGACCGAGAAAGCCCCGGCTACCCCAATGCCTGTTGCTCCAACCCAGGAACAGCAGGAAGTACAGCAGGCCCTTCAGGCTGTCCAGCATTTGTACGAGGTCACTGCAACCACACCTGCTCCACGCAACATCCACATCCAGTGTGAGCAGATGAAGAACCTGCTGATCGCTCACCTGACGAAGGACCAGAAGCCAGAGCCATGAGGCTCAGTCATACTCGACCGTCACCACCCGCATCCGAACGTCCGCGATGCGGACCTCGTTGTTCCCGTGCTGCGAGCCGAAGCCCGTGAACCGGATGTACTGACCGTTCCTCTTGGACCCGAAGTCGATCTCCTCCCAGGCGTTCGTGAGGATGAGATTCACGCCAGATAGGACGAGATTGTTCGGGTTCGTGAGCCCGGCCACGGTGTCGGCGATGTAGATGTCCACGTCCGTCAGCTTGTGCCGCGAGCTGCTCTGGACCCGGACCTCCATCTTGCTCATCCGCTTCTTGTAGTCGCGCAGCCGCCATGTGATCTCGTGGGCGTGGTCTACGTTGTGCTGCCACCACGTATTGTTCTGGCCGTCGATGCTGAGGGCCGCCTCGTCCCCGACCTCCTCACCACAGAAGTCCTCGACCCACAGCGGCGTGAACCACGCCCCCTCCTTCACGTTGAGGTTGAGTGGCTCGTTGTCGTAGTCGAAGAAGTCGATCAGGTTCTTGAGCCGGGTCCGTGAGGCATCCAGATGAAACTCGTCGTAGGTTTCGAGGCTCGGGTATCTCTGGGAGAGGGCGACGAATGTTCGAGTCTCGTTGCTAAGACCCCGAAGCTCCTCAATAACGGCAAGCTCAGCTTCGAGGTTGGTCTTAACGAACAGGTTGGGATCTGTCCAGAGCGTCAGGTCTCCTGCTGTTGGCTCGTAGAATCTCTTGCCTGCCATTTAGTTGTCCTCTACGCGAAGATGAACAGGATGTTGAATTCAGCGTTGTTGCTGAAGGCGTTGCCTACGTCACCGGCAGTGCCGTCGATCTGGAACCACGTCCCGTTGTCGGTGACTGCCGTGATGTCGAACACCATGAACTCCGCACCATCCGACTGATTCTGGAGGTAAAGCTGGTCCCCCGACGCTAGGGCGGAGATGATGTTGCTCGCGTCTCCACCCCGGAACGAGATGTCGCTGATGGCGATAGACGTGACGCTGGCGAGTGTGGCGTTGTTGTTGCGGAAGTCGCCGCTGCCAGGGTCGGCCATCGTCGTGCTGTTGTCGAACTTCCAGTGACCACTGAGCGGCGCTACAGCCCCCGGTGGGGTGGTAACACGCCAGCGAGAACTCGTCCCGTCGTAGCGCAGAGTCATCGAACGGTCGGCACCGAGGACAAAATTCGGAGCGATGCTCCCACCTTGGCCCGTAATAATACGGTTCGCGGCAACACTGCCAGTGCCCTCGTTCTCTACGAGAAGGTTCTCCGTGCCGACGTTGGTCAACTCGAACGTGTCGCCATCCTGCACCGCTGTCGCGTCGATGCCCGTGATCGTTGAGGTCGTGGCGTTGCCCGACACCCTGGCCCAGTACCGACCGTTGTTGTTCGGTGAGCCCGTGAGGAGCCCGGCCCAGTCGTCGTTGTCGCCTGCCGACAGTGCCGACGGATTGATCGGCGGGTACTGGATGCTTCCGCGCTGCTTGAACCTTCCGGTAACACGCAAGGCCGCCCGTTCGGTGACGGTGATGCCGGGGTTCGAGGTCGTCATGCCTCCGATGACGAGAGTGTCGAGGCTTGCGATTGATCCTGCCGTGTTGTCGAGGCTGATCTGGTTGATAGTCCATGCAGCCACGTCGCTCATGGCGAAGGTGCCGATGTTGAGGTTGCCTCCCTGGGTCAGCAGGTAGTCCGACCAGCCGCCGGCAACGTCCGCAGTCCGGTTCGGAGCCACGAAGAGGCCAACCTGATTCCCGATCACGCCTGTCTGCCCGAAGGCATAGCGGTCGAAGCCGAAGCGGATCTGGGTGTAGTTGGTCTCGGACACGCCGAAGCTCTCGGCCTCGAAGAGGTAGGTGGGCTTTCCGGAGACGACACCGAAGGCGAAGAAGAGATCCTCACCAACAGCCGGATTGAAGTCGAGCAATCCCGCCGTTCCGTCCCACTCAAGCCGGACATCTTGCCCTGTGCCGAACACCACCGCGCCAGCGTCGTAGAAGAGGGCGTCACTGTTGGCAAAAAGAGAGTTGGCCGTGCCGTTGTTGACGAGGAAGAACTTGTTGGTTCCGTCGTTGATGGCGGATCGCACCGCCACCCGCACGGCGTTGCCGCCAGCGTTGTTCAGCGTGATGTCGTCCACTTCCAGCCCGACGTAGGAACCAAGCCTTTCAGTGCCGAGGCTTTGCCCGAAGAGAGCCTGTCCTGGGTTCCGGCACCACACCCCTCGGATCGCACCGAAGTTGATCGTGGACCCAGACACCGTGTTCCAGTTTGGCTGGACGGTCATCCCGGTCCAGTTGGTGCAGTTGAGCACCGCACCGTTCGCCGCTCCGTTCAGAGTGCTAGCGAAGTTGATTGCGGCAACCGCAGCCACAGTCCTCGTACCCGAGAACGGCTGGCGGATCGTCGCTCCGGCATTGAGGATGAGAGCCTGGAGCGGGTTGTTCCCCGCCCCTGGACCCGCCACCAGTTGAGGCAACGCCTGGAGCACGGTGTACGCCGCAAAGCCCGGGTTGGCGGCCGCCGTGATCGTGGGAGCACCACGGAAAGACTCGTAGATGAAAACGCTGGTGTTGAATGTCAGGTCCCCCGACATGTTCAACCCGCCACCGATGAAGTTGCCAGGGAAGCTCTCTGTAGCGTCGTAGAGGAAGGCGTACGCCTCACCGCTGGGTTCGTACGGCCCGAAGACCATCGGTGAGTTCACGCGGATGAGCCCCAGAGAGGCGTGATCTCTACCCTGGAGGAAGAGATCACCACCGCCACTAGTACCGCCGAAGGCACTCTGACCGCCGGTCCTCCCGGCCAGGAGGAAGTATTGGAGATGGTCGTCGTCCCCAAGCCCGCCGAGCCCACCATGGTCGATGCCAGCAGCCAGGACCGTACCCCTGATCTCGACCTCATCGCTTCCCGCGTCATCCGTCCCCGCCCACGAAAAGCTGGCGGTGTCCACGAAGTTGCCAGCCCCACGAACTCCGATGTCCACATCGTTCACTCGGAACAGGAGATCTCTCTTGTGGACGTGGTCACTCCGAGCCAGGAAGGAGGCTACACCTTCTGAGGTCGCAGCTCCCAGATCAACAGCAGTAGCCACCGCCACGAAATGGGCATGATCCGAAGCTGCCCAACCCGTGGCTTCTGTGCCGGGGCTGGAGACCGTGTCCGGAGCAATGACAGTGGGATTGAGGTTGTTGAACCCAGGAGGCAGCCCGTCAGACCATGCTTCCTTGCTCTTCCGGAGGTACTCCTCCAGGTCCCTGGAGACATCCTCCCATGGTCTCCGGGTCAGGCGCGGGATGTTCGCCATGACCCTACGACTGTTGGCCATTAGAGGGGGACCTCACCACCCTCGTGTCCTCTAGCCTTTCGAGTCAGCTCCCCTCGGAACCTCACCACCATGTTCCGACGGTACTTGTCGTAGAGAGCCTTCACCACGTCCTTCTTGGTCTTGGCCCCCAGAGGTGCCACGTCCTCGTTGTCAGGCAACCTCATGAAGTTGGGATCCTTCACCAGCCGTGTGCCGATGATCTTCGTGGCCTGCGACTGGGCCTGCGCGAGCATCTTCCGCTGTTCCTCAGTGTAGTAGACCTTCACACCCTTGATGTAGGTGTACTTCTTCGGAGGAGTTGGAGGACTCCCGATCTGGTCCAGCATCTGGGCAGCCATGGCAGTAGGATCCGTCCTGGCCTGGGACCTCGTGATGGGCCACGTCAGCCTCTCGATCCCACTCCCCGGCCGCAGCCTCTCCTCCCCAGTCGGAGTGTACTGCGGGGGCAGCGTCCTCGACAGGAACGGAACCTTCGCCAGGAACGCCTCCTTCGACATGGGCTCGGTCTGCCTGTACACAGGGTCCACCGCCTGAGCCAGATGCCCGAAGGGGATCGGCCCGATGGTGTTGGGAACCATGCTCATCTGCATCTGCTTGATCCACTGGCCTGCATACCGCTGAGGATCCGACATCGCCGTGGACAGGCCCTCCAGCCCAGAGAGGAAGGTCTTGTTCGTCAGGTTCTCTGTGACCGTGGAGAACAGCCGGGTCATCCCGGTCTGGACGCTGTCGAAGTCCCCTCTCTTGGCTCCCTCCGCGATGTCAGCCGCCATGCCCACGATGGAGGAGATGGGCTCCAGCCGCTGGTAGCTGAGGTACTGGTCCCCTGCCTTCACAGCGTACGCCCTCCAGCCGGTCTCCCTGAGGTTCGCCTCGTCCACCGGGTCGATCGGCCCTCCACCCGTGATGTTCCCTTGCATGGCCTCGTTGATCAGCCACATCCCGGCCATGGTCCCCACCATGGGACGAGCCAGGAGGTCCATCCGCTCGGCCGGCGAGACCCTGTCCCACTTCGACGCCACCTCGAAGAACCCGGCAGGTGTCCTCCTCAGGGTCTCCACCGCGATGTTGTACGGGGTCCGTACGAACGGGAAGATCAACTGGAAGGGCTTGCCACCCGGCTTCCTGAGAGCACTCTGGAACGCCTTCATGAAGTCGGGAAGCTCGGTCTGGAAGGTCTCCTCCCTGGCAATCCGGAAGCCCTCGTCATGGATCGGGGCATATCTCGCTGCCGTTGCCGCATCGACAGCCTCACCCTTCGCCACCTTCAGGTACGTCTGCTCGATGTCCCGCACGTACCGCGCCGTAGCCCCGTAGATGTCCTCGCCCGGCTTCATGCTCCAGCCTTCCTCACCTGCCTTCAGCTTTCGGAAGACGTCCCGGTAGTAGAACTGAAGCTGGCTGGCCTTCTTGAACAGGGCGTCCTCAGCATTCATGCCCTTGAACATGAACCGCACGAACTCCCCAGTCTTCCCCTCGATGGCTCCCACCTGATGCATCATGTCCTCGGCCAGGGAACCCATCCGATCCACGTCGTGGCCCATGGTCTCCGAGCGCATGGCCAGCCCGTCCTTGAACGCCTGATACCACTCAGGCAGCGCAGCCCCTCCCCAGTGCTTCATGGCCATGCTGTTGAGCTTCATCTCGCCCCAGTGCCGCTCAGGAGCCCTGCTCTGGAGCTTGGAGTAGGCCCGCTCCATCCCGATGCTCAGGGTCCGCTCAAGCTCTCGGACTCCCTGCACCAGAGTATTAGAGGCGATGTTGGCCACCCTGGACTTCCACCCCAGAAGGAACGCCTTGTAAGCCTCCAATGCCTTGTCCACATTCGAGAACTTCAGCATCCTCCGGTACTCAGCCGCCCACTCGTCGGAGTCCTTGAGCCCCGACCTCACCTCGGCCCAGATCGTCATCAGGTGGTCGGTGGCCCTGTCAGCATCTGCTCTGCTGCCCTTGTACCGGGTCCTCATCTTCTCGAACAGGCCAGCTCTCATGTCCTGGAACATGGCAGCTTCGGGATCCTGCGCCCGACCGAGCTTCTTCGCCGCAGCCAGCGCCCGCCCTGTCTCCGTCAGAGGGTTGATGATCTTCGGCATGCCCTCGTTGAAGTCCCTCATGGCGGTCTCGTACGTCATCCTGGCTGCTTCCACCTGCTTCGTGGTGGACTCCCCACGGGCCAGCTTCATCTGCTCACCGAAGAACTGGGCTTCCCGGTTCGCCACGTTGCCAGCCAGATCAGCGCCCAGGATCTTGGCCATCACCACATCCCTGTCGGACAGGCCCCGGCGACCCTTTCCAAGGATCCCGTACAGATCCTCCTTGCTCTTCACGGCCAGGAGGTTCTTCACCTCCCTGTCCAGTTGGTCCCACCCCCTCACATTGTCGGCCTTGAACTGCTTGCTCAGCTCCGGGATCTGACGGGTCATCCGACTGAACAGCGTGATCGCTGCCTTTGCCTGATCACTCAGCCCGTCGATGGTGCCCAAGTTGTACCGAGCCCACACACCACCACGCGCCGCAGGTGTAGCTGACGCCAGTGCCGCCAGTTCATCCGGGTCCTTCTTCGCTGTCCTCCGTGCAATCTGGAAGGACATGTCCAGCGCACGGTTCATCATCAGATCCCCAGGCTTCTTCGTCCGGGTCAGTTGATCGAGAATCTGATACGCCTCATCTAGGCTTCGGACTCCTGGCTCTGTGGCTTCGGCCGCAATTCGTCTGCCCTCTGCTTCGCTTCTGGCAGCGACTCTGGTGTCTTCTGCGGCCTGCCGTGCATCAACACCCCGATCAAGGGCGGCTTCTCCCAGTCGTCCGGACGCCCTTCGGTGGCCCGGCGGTACAGACTCACCGCGTTGTAGCCCTGTGCCGATGCCAACTTCAGAATCCGCTGCACCTTGGAGATGACGATTCGATGCGCTGGTAGCGCGGCCTTCAGCAAAGTGTACAGGAGCCTCTCGGACACCCGCTTCCCCTCTCCAACTCTCTCTTCCAAAGCTCCCGGCATGTGCGTTTGCCTCCCGGTATTCCGGCATCAGTTCATCGAGCCCGGTCAACCTTTCATTCAGCATCCCTTCGACGCTGTCCACCCACCGGTCGAACTGACCGTCGATCTTCGACAGATACCTGACGTCATCGGCCAGCCCATGGAACGTCCCAGTGTGTTCCAGCAGCCCATTGTGCAGGGCCTCATGGATCAGCGTCCCCACCAGTTCCTCCGCTGCAACTTTCGGGTTGTCGATGTTCCGGAACAGAACCTCCATGGGGTTCACGTAGATCTTCCCGTCAGCGTACAGACCACGGAGCCACGGCGAAGCAGTCACGCCAGCCACGGCAGCGTTCAGCCCCATGATCTCGTTCATCTCCTTGACGATGCTGTCCAGGCCATCTGTCATGCCCCTGCCTGTCGCTCGGTCCAGCCTCTTCTGGAACTCTGGACCATGCGCCTCATCGAAGTTCACCGCCACACCGGTCGCGTCCTCCACAGCGTCCCGGTACTGGGTGTCCCTGGCCAGAGCAGCTCTCGGGCTCAACTCGCCAACCGGCTTCGACAGAGCCTGCTGCTGTGCGATCCAGTCCTTCCTGGCCTTGGGCAGCCGTCCCACGGTGGGCATCAGCGATCCTCGATCCGCGAGGTACGCCTTCCCATCCACCGCCACCCACTGCCAGTCCCCCTTGTCGATCCAGGCTACCTTCCCGGCGTCAGCCAGTTCACCGATCTTCTGCTGGCGAGCCACCCAGGAGGATCCCACTGAGGCAGGCTGGTCGGCCGGGATCTTCAGGCCGTCGAGGTCGATCGCCAGAGGTGTGCCCCTCTGCTCGATCCTCCAGTTCCAGCCTTCCCTTGTTGTTCCGAGCCGGAGTGCTGGAAGCATGAAGCTCTTCGACTCAGGCACAGCATCCTCGATCTGGAGATGGCGCTTCGCTGTGCCCACCTTCATTACCAGTTCTCGACCTTGCCGATCAGCCCCGATGTGGAATACGGAGTTGAACCCACCGTTCGCAATGCGGATCGGCTGAATGTCTGGGTCGATGCCGAACGCCTTCTGCACGCCGGTCAGCGCCTGCCTCACACCCTGGAAGTCACCAAAGATCTGATTGCCACCCCTCAGGTACATGGCAGCCATCATCTGGCGGATCGGTCCCTGGTCCGTGTGCCGTGCCGTCTCCCCGAAGGGGACGTCCCACTTGAACATGTTCTGCCCGCTCTGGGCGGCGTAGGACACCCGCTGGAGCAGATCGTCCACGGTCTTGTTCTTCCCGAGCATCATCCGAGCAGCACCCTTCAGGAGGTCCCACATCCCCCGCTGCCCCGAAGCATGCTGCGTCAGGTAGTCCTTGTAGGCCCTCATCTGCGCGGCCTTGGCTGTGACGTCAGTCGTCATCGCAGCCGTCCTGGGAGGCCCTGCGTTCACCGGGTACATCTGGGACTGAGCGTTCTCGGTCAGCGTCCCTGGTCTGCCAAGGATCCCGTCTCTCCTGAGCTTGGCAACCTGAGCCTCGAAGTCCGGGAGCAACTGGAGGGGGATCTCCACCGACTTCACACCCCGGCGGCTGGCGTCCCTCATGAAGTCGTCCAGGTTGTTCTCCCCACGACCTCCAAGAATGGTGATCCGCTCACCCTTCGAATCCTCGGCAGCTTCGAAGTACACCCTCCGGTTCCCAGGAAGCTCCACGCCCGAATACTTCTTGCCGTTGGGGAACCTCTCTCCCAGGTTCCCTTCGAAGTTCGGCTTGTAGCTCTTCGTCTTTGCGATGGGCAGCAGGCCACCGAGCCGAGCTTCCGCAGCTTCCTTGGCCCTCGCCCCGGCCACCTTCGTCTTGATGTCGAGGGCACCTTCCAGCTTCACCTGGGTCGCTGCGCTGGTCTCCTTGAACCGAGCCAGCACCTCCTCGATGACCTTGCCCTTGCCCATGCTCTTCGACAGGCCGGCCCACTGCCTCAGGTTCTCGATGGCTGGCACGGCTCCCTTGAGCCGGCCCTTGCCCCAGATCTTGGCGCTGTCCCCTGCCTGCCACGCCGACCACATCCGCTTGAAGCCAGCCACGAAGTCATCATCGAAGGTGATCTCGTCCAAGCTCTTTCCGGAGAGGAAATTCCTGAAGAACGAGTCTGCCGCAGTCTCAAGCTCATGGGCGACCTTGGCGTTCGCATCCTTCAACCCGAGCAGGCGGTCATGGACATCCTTCATGGCCGTCAGCTTGTTCCTGGGATACCCAGCACCCCAGATGAAGTCGCCGAGGGCCTTTCCGTCCAGCCCTTCCTGCACGCCCTCGATGTACTTCACCAGATCAGGCCGATTGACCCACCGGTCCTTGTACTTCAGGGCCTCCCTCGGCATGTCCTCCACAAGCTGGCCGATGTTCTCCTTGCCCTGTCGTGCAGCCAGTTCCTGGTACGGATCCCTGGCATCAGGATCCTTCAGTGTGACCGACGTGTCGGCCTCCACCTCCATGCCCTCTTCCGTCACCGGACGCTGAAGCTCCTTCAGACGCTTCACCTTCGTGCGGTCCCGCATCGTGGCGTACAGCGTGTTCAGCGCGACCCCGTCCTCAGCAGACAGGTCCAGCCGGTTCACGGCCTCAGCATGGGACAACCCCTCCTCCCTGATGGAGGCGTACTCCTGGAGTCCTTCCCTGCCGATGGGATCACCCTTGTACCGAAGGTCGATCTCGTCGGCTTCCTCGATCACCTCTGAGATGGGCCGGCGGAAGACCTCTGTCTGACCCTTCAGAATGTCCTTCGCTCGCGCCTTCCCGGTCCCCTTCACCAGCTTGTCCAGGGCATCCGTCATCTTGGCGATGGCCTGTTCCTCGGTTCCCTCGTCCAGGAACCGTTCCATCAGCGTCGGCAGGGTGACCTTCTCGCCGTCGATGGTGAACTTCCTGCCCTGGGTGAGCTGCTTCCAGATCTGCTCCACACCCGAAGCAGTGGCATCCCTGACCCTGTCAGGCACACCCTCAGCAGTGTTCCTCCGCATCACGTCTCCCAAGGAGTTGATGATCCTCGGGTCGATGTCGGGGATCGCAGCCGTCAGTTCCATGCGCCGCCTGACAGCCTGGACCAGTCCCTTCTGGAGAGCCGCCCTGTCCTTGGTCTCCCAGATCTCCTTGACCTTGTCGATCCCACCAGCGTCCACGATCTCCACCTCACGGGGGGAGTTGCGGATGTTCTTCTGGGCAGCCTCGTGCTGCGTGCGGAATGCCTTCTCCTCGTCAGTGAGGGGCCGCTCCTTTGCGTCCTTCAGGATCTGACGGTACTTCTCCCTGCCTTCCTTGACGGCCTCCAGGTCTGTCTCCACCTCCTTGAGGCGCTTCCTGAACGCAGGACTGTCCACGAGACCCTTCCGCAGGCGCTTCAGATCCCGCATCCTTCCCACTTCTTCGCTCAGAGTCTGGAGTGCCAGCCTCAACAGGGGTTCCTTCGCCCCGTGCTTGATGGTCAGTTCCTGGATGTCCAGCGACAGCCGGTCAGCAGCCTCGTCAATCCCAGCGGTGACCTCCGGGGTGTCCATGGCTGGATCGGTCTCAGCAAGTTCCTGGCCTCTCTCCAGGGCCTCCACCTGCGCGGGATCCTTCCCCTTGCCCATGATGGGCTCAGCAGGTTCACTCACCTGTCGGGTGACCACCTTGCCCTCGGGGATCTCGACCCTCTGCCCTGGCTTCCCTGCCTCCGTGGGCTTCAGCGTGACCTCGTAGGGCTCCTCGGCCACCACCTCCACTTCCTGAGCAGGAGGCCGGCGAATCTCCCCCTCTTCAGGCAGAGGCTCAGCCTCCAGCCCCTCTTCGAAGGTCCGGGGCTTCTGCTCCATGGTAGGAGGCTGCACTTTCTCTGGGGCCACCTCAGGCAGAGCAGCAAGCTGCTCATCCACCTGACGGACCTCGGCCTCGATCTGTGGTCTCTCCCTTCCTGGTCGCGGCCTCTCATCGAGAAGCTGCTCCCGCTGCAACTCCAGGCGCTGTCGCTCCTGGAGGACCTCCTGCGTGGTACGAACCCCCGAAGGCTCCGGAGCAGGAGGGGTTGGCTCGGTTCCAGGAAGCTCAGGTGGGAGAACCTCCGGGGGAACTTCTGTCACAACCTCAGGGGCTCTAGGTGGGAGCCCTTCTGGCTCAACAACTTCCGGACGAATAGTTGTTGGTTCTGTTGTGACGTCTGGACCAATAGGCAGCGGTTCGGCTGCTGCTTCAGGTCGGATCTCCTCGGGCAGGATCTCAGCCGTGGGGAGGGGAGCCTCCTCTGGGATGATCTCTGCTGTCGGCAGGGGCTGGCCCTGTGCCTCAGGCCGCATCTCCTCTGGGAGGATGTCGGCCATGGGAAGCTCGCCACGGTCGGCTGCCAGGGCGGCATCCACAGCGGCCGGGTTCTGCTTCCTGATGGCCGCCTCCAGCATCTCGTCGGCCTTGAAGGTGTCGAATACGCCCTTCCCGATCAGGCTCGCCAGACCGGCCAGGAGAGCCCCGGAGGCCCCCTGAGTGGCTGCTTCCCCGTACTTGCCCTCCTGAGCCAGCCTCCAGGACTCTGAGGCTGCCTGACCCACACCTGTGGCGATCTCGGGGGCGTAGGCCACACCACCCAGGAGCATGGCCCTGTCGATGGGCTGAGCGTGCTGCCCCATCCAGACCCCTGCCCGCTGCATGGCAGTCCCCGTCTGGATGGCCTTCTGGAGGTCGGGGGCTGCTGAAGCTGCCTGGAGAGTTCCTCTGGTCAGAGCCCTTCCACCGGCTCCTGCCGCCTTTGCCACGGCTGGAATCCCTCGCAGGGCTCCCAAGCCCACCTTGCCCAGAACAGCAGGGGTGTAGGTGGTGGGATCTCCAAGGGCATTCGCAATGATCCTGGAGACTGGTCCGGTGATCTGACCAGGGACGCTCTGCTTCACGCTCTCCGGGATCCACTGAGCAGCCACGTCACCCAGTCCCGGCAGGGCTTCGCCCCTCTCAAAGACGTTGGACTCTGGGGTGATTGCCAGATCCCTGCGGAGTTCCTGGCCGGCTGCCTCGTACGCTGCGGGATCCATCAGGCCAAGAAGTTGGCCACCGACGTTCCCGAGTGCCCCGAAGGTACCCTTGACGGGCTGGAAGACTGTGTCCCAGAGCCCAGGTTCCTCCCGCACAGGAAGCCCAAGATCTGCTCTCAACGAATTTAGGTCGAGACCTGTCCTCCAGTCATCAGCCACCGATCGCCCACCTTATCCTAGCTCTGAGGTGTGATTCCCGCTGGGGTGGCTCCGTACCCTCCCATACCACTCGTCACCATGGCCTGCTGGAAGCGAGCAGCACCTGCCGGATCGCTGGCCATCATGGACATCATCACCATGTTCAGCAGATTCGTCATGGAGGCGTTCTGGAACTCCTGCATCTTCTGCGCCTCGATGCGCTTCTTCATCCCAGGCTTTGCAAGCAGCTTCATGCCTTCGGGGTCGGTGGACAGCGTGGTCATGTATTCGTCCACCTGCTTCTGCACGTCAGGCATGACCCGTTCCTTGATACGAGTGTGCATGTTCATCGCAGACTCGTACTGTCGGTTCAGCTTTGCTTCAAAGGGCAGTCCGGACTCTTCGGCCTGCGACTCCATCAGATCGGCCCGCGCACCTTCCAGTCTCAACTGATCCTCTGCCGTCCGGATGCCCAGAGACTTCCGCTTGTTCTCCAGCCACAGATCCTGGATCGCAGGCGACTCCGTCCTCGACACGTAGTCCCACGACGCCTGATCCGGAGGAAGCTGCCGTGATGCCGAGAACGCCCCACCCTGTCCTCGATCCTTTGCCCGAGACTCCGCAGCACCCAAGCCACCAACCCTCGGACCGACTTCGAACCCTCCCTTGGACCTTGTCCCTCCAGCACTCCGGCGCTGGGGAAGCTGTGCCTCCGGGGTGTGCGTTCCCATCTGAAGGCCAGCCCTCTGCCGAAGATCCGCGATGTTCTCTGACGGGCTGTACTGCGCCTCCTGGGTCTGCTGTCCCCACGCTGCAAAGTCAGCCTCACGCTGCTCCTCCGGAGTGAGGCGCATCTCTCCACCTTGGATCATCTCTGTGGGAGGGCCACCTGTCTCTGGAGGAGGCTGTGCAGGAGCAGAATCGACAGGAGCAGCACTCGGTGGCTGGTAGGCCCCACCCATGGCCTGTCTGAGACTCTCCTCAGCACCCTCTTGACGGATCCTCTCTGCGGCCTCCCGCTCCTTGGCCCACTCCTCCATCTCAGTTCCAGCCCCATACACGGCACCACCCAGTCCAGGCTGGATCCGCTCAGCGGCTCCGATGAGGCCAGGAGAACGGAGAACGCCACCGACGCCTCCCCCCAACCCCGTGGTCAGGTTCTTCAGCTTCTCGGCTGCGAACGGAATGGTCCCCAGAGAAAAGCCTGCGAGTCCTGCCTCCAGAGGGTTGTAGGGCTTCGTTCCGTTTGCCATCTCTATCTCCTACGGACCCTTGTATGTCGGCTGGTCCTGCTTGGCGGGCTGCTGTCCGTACATCCGCTGCCACATGCCGGGGTACATCTGCTGTGCCTGTTGCGGATCAAGTCCACCACCCTGGAAGCCCTGAGCCTGCTGGAGGGCGCTGGCCTGCTGCTGCCTCAGAGGATCGGCTCCAGGTGCCGCGCCTGCGAGGGCAGCGTACGTCTCCCACCCACTCCCCGGAAGGTTCAGACCGGTCATTGCCGAAGCCGCCGGCATGTTCCGCCACTGCGTGTTCGTCCCACCTGCGATGTTGAACGGGGTCATCGCATCGAGGTCCGACTTCTGCTGCATCATGTCCCGGAACTGCTGGCCCTTCATGTAGGTCCCTGCGTCGGCTGCTGCGCGTGCCCCCTGCATGGTCTGCTTGTACGGATCCGGAGGAGCCGAGCCGAGAGCCTCGTTCCTCATGTAGTCCCGCCTCTGTGCATCCTGCTGGCGGTTCTCCAGGTCGTCCCGGTTCCAGGTGATCATGTTCCGCATGTCACCCATCATGTCTCTCTGGTCAAAGGCCCCAGCCTGCTGACCTGCAAACTGCCGAGGCCCTGGTCCCTGCATCCCACCTCGAAGCCCGCCCTGTCCCTGTGAGATGTTTCCGCCGAAGATCCCTGCCATGGTCTTATCCCCTAGAGAAAGGCTTGCATCATGTTGTAGAACGGAGACATGGCACCCTGCCTTGCACGTGCCTGCTCACCAAACCAGTTGATCTGGTTCCGTTCGTTCCCGAGAGCGTAGTTCGCCTGAGCGTTGTAGGCGTTGATGTTCTGGCCGTAGAGGTTCGCAAGATTACCTGCGATGTTGCTCCCCAGGCCACCCATCTGAGATGCCAGTCCAGCCTTCGCAGCAAAGGTCCGGTTGGCAGCATCAAGCTGGCCTCCCTGAAGCTGCTGGTTCAGGCCCCGACCGTAGTCAGCAAGGGCTCTGCCAGTGAAGCCGCTGCCCGGTCCGAACCCCCTGCTTCCTGCCCCGGCAAGCTCGGCCTCGATCCCTTGAGACCCTGCCATCCGGCTCTGGGCCAGTGCCTGCTTGTAGTAGTCGGGGACCTCGTCGTAGAGGCCCTCCATCTTCTCGTAGGCTCCGGTTTGGAACTCGTTGGGCTTGAGGTTCTGCTGGAGCTTCGACATGTCGAAGTTGACGGTCGGGCCACCGTAGCCACGGCCTCCACCTCCTCCACCCCCTGCTCCACCACCGCCCCCTCGACCCCCACCTCTACCGCCACCAGCACCTCGGCCACGGATCACCTGTCCTCCGGTCTCCCGGAAGTTCCTGGGGGTGTACTTCCCAGGAGAGCCCAGAACTTGGCCTCCTGTAGGGCTCTTGGAGCGGGCAGGGGCAAAGGCACGGGCCTGCCCTCCAACCGTCTCCACCCGACGGCCCGATTCGGAATACGGGCTGGTCTTGGCACCACCCCCGCCACCGCCTCCTCCGAGTCCACCTGCCATTTTGCGCTCCTACCTATGATACCAAAGCCCTGGTCACTCAGACCGGGAAGGGGTAGCTCACCGGGTCGTTGAACATGTTGTGGGAACCAGGACCAAACTCAGCCCCCCACCCCGAGAATCTGACCTTCTCCGCACACAGGGTCACGTAGAACTGGATGCTCATCCCCCTGGCTGCCAGCCTCAGATCCCCCACCGGCAGGATGTGAGCCCCCCGGAACAGGGATCGGCTGTCGTTCTGGGCGTCCACCCCATCCCATGGAGTCAGGTCCGTGTAGGCCACCTGAGGCTCCAGGGGGTTGGTCAGGGACCGGGTGATCTCCACCCTGCCCACGTTGTTCTCGTTCTGGAGGACTGCCGATTCTTCCCCCGGATAGGGCTGGATGAACCCCTGGGTCGCCGCCTGCTGTGTTCCAGTCCCAGCATCCTCGTCAACATCCCAGTAGCGGGTCTTCGTGCCCTCGTGGATGGCGTGGACCCACAGCCTCTTGTAGCTCTTCCCCTCCCGGAGGTAGGCCCCACTCTGCTCGTCCCCCTGAGCAAGGTGGTGAGGCATCAGCACCCGGAAGTCGAACGGCAGGAACACGTCCCGTCCATGCCACGTGATGGTCCCGTCGTCGTCACTGAACCACCATTCATTTGGAGAGTACCTGCCAGGGAAGACCGAAGGATCCGACGCCGGAAGGCTGTTGTCCCTGTCCATCCGGCAGATGATTCGGTCCGTGACCGGAGGATCATCAGCGGTCGTCAGGCTGGTGTGGGGCTTCTGATACAGCATGTACATCCCGCCGTAGTCGTCCCCCGCAGCCTGCTTCAAGTAGGCCGCGATGTGCTGAGACTTCCCAAGGATCTGCCAGTTCCCAGGAGCTTGCGTCTCCACCTCAGTGGTGTCCATGGAGATCCTGGACGCTGCGAACCCTCCACCCGTCACCGGGGAGAGCGTGGTGTAGTCCACCACCACCGTGCCGCCCACGATCCAGGCATTCCACGTCGGGTCGTGTGTGCCCCTCCAGAACTTGAACCGGGTCTCATCCGGGTTGTACGTAGATCCATCAGGGTCCAGCTCGCCAAACATCGAACCAAACTGCGCCGACGTCACGTCCCGGAAGAAGTGCCTGTTCTCCGGACTCATCGGATGCCAGCCACCCGTGTACATGTACGGGCCTTCCTGAGTCCAGACGTAGGGATACCCATGGATCACCATGTTCCCCACGTGGGTGATCGCCCCAATGTTGGGGTCGGCCACCGTGAAGGTGAAGTCGTTCTCGGTGTAGCCCTGGAGAATGTAGCTGGACTTGTCCGTCAGGACCAGACAGTAGTCCCTGGTGCTGAGCAGCGAGACCACCACCTCACCGTTCCTCGTCCGGAAGTTCAGTCCGGTGTACCTCTCCGGGAAGAACAACTCCGAGACGTAGACGGTGTCAGGTGCGTCCGGATTCCCAGCCATCACCTGCCGGTCATGGTAGATCGCGTTGACCGTGCAGTAGGGGAACCTCTCAAAGCTGTCCTGGAACGCCTCACCCCTGGTGGCCAGCGTGCTGCTCTCCACCAGCTCGGTGGTCCCCAGGATGACCCTGGTCACCAGCCGGGGGAAGTCGCCAGCCTCCTCGATCCACAGTTCCACGTGGGTGGCCCTGGTCAGCGGGAACGCTTCGAAGGTCAGCCCAGAGACATCCGCCACCTCGATGAACGGCTCCACAACGAACGTCCTCGACCCGTCCACATCCAGGATCCTGCGTGTCAGCCCCGAGATCACAGTCCGGTCCCCTGGGCGCAGGAAGAAGTGCCTGATCCTGGGATCGTCCGTCTTCATGGTCCCAGGCTTCGTGGTCCCCAGAGCCTCGACTGTCCCCTCCGAGATGAACACGTCGTCGGGAGGCCGAAGGGGCATGGCTGTCCAGGTCCGAGTACCCGCATCGGCCAAGATCGCCACCCCTGCGCTCAAGGTGCTTCGTTCTCCAGTCACCTCGTCGTAGAAGGACCAGTACGCCACCCCTGCACTACCGCTCCCTCCAGCGACTGTCGGAGGATCCGTGGGGGCCAGGATGCCCTGACGCCACAGGGTGTACGCCTCGTCAATCACCATGTTGGAGGAGTAGCCCCCAACGATGTAGCTGCGCCCGTCGTAGAACGCCACGCTTGGAGGAGTGTCAATGGAGGTGACCCCGAACGGCAGAGCCATGGGCACCTGATTGACTGCGGATCCCCCTGATGCTCCTCCTGCCATGGATCCAGACACAGCATTCGGATCCTGCCAGCCAAGGATCTGGCCGCTCCTCGACCCGAAGTCGCTGGAGTCCGGAGAGTCGAGACCCAGAAGGATCAATGGTCCCCCTTCATCAACTCGATGCTGCTGCCAGTTCCCACTCCAGACATCACGGCCTCAATGCCCACAGGGCTGATGACTGTCCTGGGGGTTTGGTAGAACCCGATTGCAGATCCTCCAACTGCTGGGGATCTGAAGCCGTAGCAGAAGTAGACCCGGTTCCCGAACACAGCCATTCCCTTGGCGATGATCGGTCCCAGTGCGCTCTCCGTGTTGATCTGAACGGTGCCGTCGAAACCAACATCGTCTCGGAACACCGGGGTCTCGAACGTGTCGCTCGGCCACACCTTCGATCCACCTGTGAAGGTGTACGCCCCGATCCTGGCTCCCACTGTGGCGCTCGACCAGCCAGAAGGCAGTCCAGGAGCCCCTACCGTCAGAGTCGGCACTCCTGCCGGCTCGGTGTAGGTGCTGACGTTGCTGTCTCCGTAGATCGTCATGGAGTCCCCACCAGGGACCATGGCATTGGCGAACCCAGAGTGGAGGAACGCTCCATCCGTCACCCCTGACCAGACTCCAGCGTCATCCCGGAAGTGCAGGGTGGTGTCCCCTGCAATCCCCAGGAACAGCTTCCCCTTGAACTCTGCAAACGAAGCACCAGAAGCCCCAGGCGTTCCAAGGGTCACCTCTGCGAAGACAGTCAGCCCGTCATAGGAGAAGACGAAAGCGGAAGCCACTCCAAGAGGATCCGCCACGAACACGTACAGCCTGCCGTTGAACTCGTGCATGGCGTACGCACGGAACCCAGCAAAAGTGTAGAGAATGTCATCCGTGGGAAGGTCGGCCAGAGCCTGACCGATACGGTAGATCCTCCGAAGATACCCTGTGTCCCCAACGAAGATCTGTCCATTGAACCTCTCCACCACCGGAGGTGCTGCCACCACAGTTGGGTAGCTGGCGATGTCCACCGGCTGCTTGAAGGGTTGGTCCAAGATCGAGAGATACGAGCTTGAACCGTCGTACCTGCCCACCCACAACTGATTGTTCTGCCGGGTAGGGTGATGCTCCGACATGAACTTGCCGTCCCATTGGTGCAGCGTCTCCGTGTACGGAGCAGTCGCCTGTGTCCTCAAGAAGTCCGGGATGTAGTCCACGTAGGTGTACGGAGGCCGGGAGATGACTCCTCCCCCCTGAAACCTCCCGTTCAGAACCATCCTGGGGCGGTTGGGGGGATTCGACCCTGCGTCTGGATCCTGGAGGATCCCACCAAGGGAGAACCCCTGGCTTCCCACACGGTAGTCGAACCGTTGACCGTCTTCTAGCTTGAGTCGGCTCATGTTTACTTCACAGACGGCTTGGGAGAGACCACCTTCTCTGGGTTCGAGAACTTCGCCCACGCTGCCACGACGAAGGCATTGGCGATGGCGACCCATTCCTGGGCGTCGATGCCATCACTGCCCATGGCAGCCTGCAAAATGCCCCCGCAGGCTGCTACTCCTGCAACAAGGGCCAGCGCCCACTTCGGGACCTTCGATGCTTTTCCGTCCATCTTTTCCTCCAGTGCCCTCTCGACTTTGGGTCGAACGACGCGGAGCAACAGTCTGCCCCACCAGGGCGGTTTTGCTTCTTTCGGCTTCGACGGCCGTGGCCCGTGTGTCCGAACCATAGCGACAGTGAGGTTCTTCCTCATCCTCCGCATGTTTGCAGTGGGGTTCGCCTTCCTCAGTTTCTCCCACTGCAACCGGTCGATCTGCATCCAACGTTCGTAGGTCACTTCTTCTTTCGCTTCGGCCTTCGCCTTCCTGTCTTCGTTTCGTACTTCATGGAGTACCAGATCCAGAACGCTGCTGGCGCTCCATAGATGATGACTGGCCAGACCGACGTCGTGAACAAGAAATGCAGGCTCAGCCCTACCCAGAAGGCACTGAACGACCACCGTCGGAGGAACTTGTACCTCTGGTTCCTCTTCTTCAGAGCCCAGATCCTCCAGATCCACTCCGACTTGGTGCCCTCGAACCTCTTGTCGAACTTGGCCACCAACTCTGGGATCAGGAAGAACCCGAAGACCAGAAGGAGCCACCAGTAGTCTGTCCAGTCGTAGCTCACTACTTCTTGATCCCCTTGATGTCCTCAGGCTTGTGAGGCTGATCCAGGTTCAGACCTCCAGAGCCATGCTTCTCACTCCACATGCCTGCCTGTCTGCCCTTGAAGATGATCTCAGCGATCTTCACCAACCAGTTCGGCAGCTTCATGCTCTCCTCCTACCAGTCGAACTCACCACAAGTCCTTCCGTCTTCGGTGCAGAACTTCGAGTGTCCATGACAACGAGCTTGGGCTCGATTCTCCTTGACGCAGGCGTCCTCGTTGACACCCTCGACACAAGGATCGAGCTTCTCCCCATCACACCACCACTGCTGCTCCCCGATCTCCTGCTCTTCACAGACTTCCCGATCAGGGTCGCCCTCATTCCGTAGAGGACACCATGTCCTGTTGGTGAAGCCGGCCTCAGTGCAGTAGTCGAAGCTCTTGACCTGATACACCGTGTCCACATCTTGGTGATGCTTCTTCCCCTTGAACCTTGCCTCCAAGCCCGTCGGATCCGGATCGACGCACTCACCGCCTGGAGGCTCAGTGGGGTCCGAGTCTTCATGGCATCCCACGAAGACCCCTCTCCCGCTGTTCGTCCACGCACCGTTCCCGAAGAAGACCGCGTGGTTCTCCTCGTAGCTGCCGTCGTCCCTCTGGATGAAGACCGCCTCGATCCCGCCGATGAGACACCGGTTGGGCATCTGCTCTCGAAGCTGCTCCGCGAGCTTCTGGAGATTCTCCTGTGGCGGCCGGCCCCTCAGATCGCCGAGGATGTTCGTCGCCTCCTTCACCTCGTCCTGGAAGTCAGCCCCAGGTGTCGGGCAGTCGATGGCAACGAGGTTGCTCTCCTCGACACAACCCCCTGTTCCAGGAGGAGGAGTCGGCTGAGGTGGACCAGGATCACAATCCGAGGCGTACTCGCAATGCTCTGGGTTGTTGGTCGGGTTGTGCGAGCAGGGGCTCTCCTCGGTGCTGCACGTCTGCGGAGGATCTGTCTCGTGGCACCCCGGCACCTCCAGTGGGCATTTCCACGGGGTCGCGGTCGGAGTAGGCTCTGGTGTTGGTTCAGGGTTAGGTATTCCATTGCAGGAAGGCAAAACCCCTATGGCACATAGAGTTACGAACGAAAGAATGTGAGAAAAAATTCTCAAGTTCCCTCCTAGTCGAGAACGCACTCACACCGGAACGTCGTGTTGCCGTGCCAGGACGCCTCGATGTCACCACACTTTGCCCGTTCGCAGTCGATCTTCTCGTTCCTCCACCAAAGGCAGAGGTTCGAATTGTCGATGGCGTGAGACCAGCAGGTGTTCTGCTGTCCTCGGTTCAGGCTCAGCCCCGACTTCCAAATCGAACCGTCGTCCTCGACTCGGTAGTCACTCCCGGTGTTCGAGAGGTAGGTGACGCAGTACCGTCCACGCCAGTCTCCACCTTCCCGTTCGGTCCACGTCTCTGGCTCGGGATCAGGCTTGCACTTGTAGTCGATGGTCTTCGTGCAGACCTTCGTCCTCTCGCACTCGCCTTCCTTCCACTCCGAGCATTTCACTGTCTCCTTCGGGTCCTCGACGCAGATCTTCTTGCACTTCGACTGGTCAACCGAGAAGCTGTCGCCCACCACGAAGGAACTGTCCGGGATCCCTCCAGGACCCCAGGAGTCGTCCACCTGGACGGTGCAGACGCCATCCGATCCCTTCGGAAGGGTCACCCTCACCCAGTATTCGCACGACTTCCCCGGCTCCACCTCGGTGCAGCCTCCATGATTCGGGGTGCCGGTCGGGGTCTGTTGAGTGGCACACGTCACCTGATCGTCGTTGAAGGCCGAGAGGCGCGAATACTTCTTCACGTTCGACTGGTTCTCCAGCAGGAACCTTCTGAGTCCACCGTTCTTGTGGCAGGATCCAGGTCCCCACTCGTCGTAGACCACGGTCACCTTCAGACCGTTCTTCGTCCACGTATCTCCAGCCCCTCCACCAACAGCGGTAGGAGTCACGTCCTGCGATGTCGGCGCAACGGCCTCGGGTGCCACTGGGCTGGGAACCGTTCCTTCTGGTCCGCCACAGTTGCTTCCAAGGGTGCCCAAGGCACAACCCACGATGAGCATGAGCCCTGTCCAACTTCGTACTCTCACAAAGCCTCCTTACAGATACCAGTCCTTGCCCCAGGACGCTTGTCCCCCTTTTCCTGCGGGGTCTGCGAAGAAGCTGGTCCCGTACATCTGGTTCATCCACTCGGCCTTGCTCTTCCCCTGTTCCTGAGCTTGCCGAGCCATGTTCTGTTTCGCCGCAGCGTACTGCTCCTGCGACATGTCCTGGCCTCCACCCTGCTGTTGGTTGAAGGCTTGCTGCTGCTGCCCTGCCGTGGCCTGTTGAGGGGGAGGGGGAGCAGGCCGACTGAAGCCACCACCACCTCCACGACTCGCACCACCAATGGAGGTCTGTCCTCCACCGCCTCCTCCACCGGAGGAAAGCTGAGGACCGCCACCACCTCGCCTTGGGCGACGGGCTCCACCGAAACCTCCACCAGCACCTGCCTGAGGAAGCCTTGGCTGACCACCACCCCCGAAGTTGCTGCCACCTCCACCTCTGGAGTGGCCGGCACCACCGCCGAATCCGAGTGCCCCGAATCCCATTACATCCCCCTGACCTGGGGTCGTCCGACCAATTCTCCATTGTCTTTGGTCTTGATCGAATGACAGTTGGGACAAAGAACTTGTGTGTGGTGGAACTCGTCCCAGATCTTCGGATTCGTAATCACTCGTCCTGCCCAGAAGGAATTCGTCTCCTTCTTCCTCTGGAACGGGACGATATGATCGAACTGAAGGACATCAGGCCGTTCTTTCCAACCACAGAGTTCACACTTTCCTCCAACTTGTCGAAGGAGGTACATCTTGTTGTTGATCCTCTGCCTCTTGTAGTAGTCCTTGTGGCAGGGGATGCACCAAGCATTCAAGCCCTGCCACATTCTTCCGTTGTAGGGATGAAACTGTTTGGAGTCCTTCTCCTCTTTGCACTTAGAGCAAGTCTTGCTCATAGCTACATTCCGCCTGTGTAGAAGGTTGGTTGCACTGGCGGGGGAGGCCACGGTGCGGTCGGCTGTGCGAAGTTCCCGCTCGCCTGTGGAGCCTGCGGGTACTCCGGAGGAGCAGGACCAGCGTTCGTCATGAACTGGTCAGGCTGCTGAGGAGCAGTGGGCATGCTGCCTCCAGGCAAAGCTGGCTCGATCCCCACCGGTCCTGCCACCTCTTCCTCTCCTCCTTCGAACCCTGCTGCCTGATCTGCTGCCTTGGTGGCCTCAGGCTGCTGTTCTGAGCCTCCACCGATCTCCCCTGGCACCTGCCGTTCCGGCATGGCAAAGGAGACTGGCTCTCCAGGCTGCCTTTCAGCAAGCTGCTCAGCCGAACCCTGAGCCACAGGCAGGTTCGTCTCTGTCCCTGCCTCTGTCTCGACAGTCGGCTCTCCAGTGTCCGGGGTAATGTCCTCTTCCTCGGCGACCTCCTCGACCGGCTTGGCTGCCTTCGCGTCTGCCTTGGCACCCTTGGCCTTCCGGAGCTTCCTGTTGATCCACTTCCTATGCTCTGGATCAGCAAGGTCTTCTGCTGATCCCACGTTCTTACTGCCCAGGATCTTCCTGGCTCTGCGCTCCCAAGGACTGTCCCACTCCTGCACACCCTGAGCTTGCTGTCCTGCGGTCGCCTGCGGTGAATCAGGAGCAGGAGGCGCCGTCGGATTGGCCGGCTGTGTGCTCGGCAGACCCGGCTTCTCAGGCTCAGCAGGGCGCTGAGGAGTCCCTCCTCCACCGCCTCCGTACTCTCTTGGGGCTTCACGGTAGGCCATCAGTCACTCTCTCCCCACCACATCACGTCCTGCGGGAAGTCGGGCTCCTCGGCGACGTCCGCGTGAACGTGCAGATTGTAGACCCCAATCCTCCGGAACCCAACATTCTGGAGAGCCTGGATCATCCTGAATCGAGGCATCGACTGGCTGCACCGGATGTCCACTGCCAGCCCCTTCCCATGCGCCTTCGGGTCTCCAGGGCGGTACCCGCTCGTGATGGTGAACGGAACCCCAGACTGCTCTCGTGCCCAGTCGAGCCTCTCCACCAACATGGGATTCAGACCTTCAATCTCCTTGGCAGTGAAATGCTTGGCCATCATTCAGGCTCTGGTCTTTCTGGAGGAGCAGGCGTCAACTCCAAAACCGGCTTTACCTGATTGCGTCTCTGACTCGGAAGGGTGAAGAGGATGTCGATGATCTTCTGCTGCCCTGCCACGATGGACTTCTGCCCCTCCTTCAAATCCTTCACATCTCCCTTGATGTACTCGACGTCCTTCTTCACCAGTCCGAGTTCCTCCCGGTTGTGGTTGGAGTTGCCCAGAGCCGTGTCGGCAGTCCCGTAGACCAAGGTGAAGGCCCACCCACCGAGCCCAATGACGACAGTCAGGAGGAGAGTCAGGAAGGCTCCCACTGCCCACTTCGTCAGACGATCCGGTCCACGGGCAGCTCGGACTGCGCTGTAGTCCCCGGATTCTCTCGTGTAGCCTCTAGTGCTAGTCATGGATTGCAATCCCTAGTATGGCGCGAACGTGGTCAGTAGAGCGTTCCGTTCAGCATCCGAGATCTCCCGGTCGAAGATCGCAATCTCATCTACCTGCAACCCAAAGGGAAAGCTGCACCCAAGCCCACTGGCGTAGAAGGACCCAGTTGGTGTGTAGGAGGCAGCAGAAACAGCGTTGGACACCTTGACCGTCCCGTTGTTGACGTTGCAGTGCAGCTTCCCGTTGGATGCCGACCTCCAGGCAATGAACAAGCTGAAGGTGGCATCTACGGTCGGGCCAAACTCAGTGGTTGAAACAAGGCACACAGATCCTCCACCAGCCTGTTCTCCTATTCGAATGTCGAGCCCGCCGAGATCGTTGACGAGAGTCTGGAGTCCAAGGGTGTCACCGTTCACAATCCCGCTGAAGTTCCCCTCCCCAGAGATGTCGGTGGGGAACCAGAAGCTCATTGTCCACTCGGAGCCGAGGTTGACGGCCGTTGCTGTGAGACAGGCTACTGGTGCAAGGCTAGACTGTACCCCGTTGCCATCACGTCCAGCAATCACCGAGACGTTGTCTCCGGTCCCCTCGGTCAGATCGTTCGCCGAACAGTCGTTCACCCTGGTGGCCCCGACACCCTCATTCAGGTTCCAGCACTCAACGGCGTCGGTCAGGTCTGGTCCCACAGGGCTCACCCCACCAATTGCTGCATCACAGGTGTCAGGGGGGTAGCCCTTTGGGCATTCCACCTCCTGAGCCACCAGCATCGGGGCCATCAGGAATACGAGCAGGAGTAGTTTCTTCATGGTCTTGCCGCTGCGAACAGAGTAGTGATCGAGAAGCAGTCCGTAGACTGCGAAGCATTGATTGCAATCTCCCCGGCGATCCTGTCAGGGACGTTGTAGTCGTCCGTGAACACTTCGCAGGAGTCGGCATCGTTGACCGAAGTCCAAGTAGTAACAACAGGCCCAGCCTCACAGCTTGTGAGGGCGAACCCCGACGGGGGAGTATCGTCAGTGGTAATCCCAGGTATTCCACCACAAGTGTCGTAGGCGATGAGCAGGTTGTTCAGGGTGTAGCACGGGCAGTCGAGGATTGGTGGGGGAGCAATTGGAGTCACCCCAATCCCACCCTCATCACAGGTGTCAGGAGGATAACTGGAGGGACAGTCCGACTGCGCCCACACGAACATGGGAGCCAGAAGCAGCAGTAGAAGGAGATTCTTCAAGGCTACCTCCCTACATCGATTGTCCCGTAGATCTCCTCGCGGACCGCGTTGTCCGTCCCGTCGTCCCGAATTCCGATTCGACAGAACGCAAAGGCGTTGTTGGCCAGCCCTCGGGTAAAGCGATCACCTGTGGAGGCAAACGAGCAGACGCTGGTGGACAGAGTACCGAACCCACAATCTGAAGCCGGTCCCGGATAGACCTGGACTGGCTGAGCCCCAGGGGCTCCGCTCAGGCATTCCCAGACCACTTCCAAAGCACCAAGGTCACCTGCGTCGTATTGGATCCCCAGGTTGATGTTGGTGTAGCCCGAAACAGAGATCCACCCGTCAGTCACTGCTGTCCCACAGACGGTCTTTTTGTACCTCCAGGTGAACCCACCAGTAAGATCGACAGCGTCTGCCACTGTGATCGTGTCGTCATCAGCATTGGTGACCACAGTCAGGACCTCGACGTTCCCGTTCGAACGCCGGACATTGAGGACATCCCCAATGTCTACCACTGCAAACACGTCGTCAGCAGCATTCACCCCAGTGACTGTGATGCTGGAGCCTGAAGTCTCGATCTGGCCAGCTCCGTTGATGGAGTTCCCGAAGGGGTCGTTGTTCTCCCCCTCCACCACACAGTAGGTGAGAGTCGAGGTTTCCAGGTCGTAGTTGTAGGCGAAGTTCCCAGACTTGAGGACACCCGGTTGAGAGTCCTGCGCGAAGGCAAAGGCCGGGAACAACAGCGCCACGGCCACAACCAGCACCCTCAGGTACTCCTTGGCTGTGGTCACAGCAGGTGGTTCGTCAGGAGCCAGACCGGCTTCACGCTCGTCCTTGGTGGTCTTGTGCCAGTCGAGGACGACTGCCTCGGCCCACTTCTTGTTGCCGGCTTCCCACTCGGCCTTGGCGATCTTCTTCAGGCTAGATTCACCCTTGCCTCGGGCGATGTAGCCAACTCCGAACCTCCCGAACAGGTTGACGACATGCTTGGCTTCCGCTTCGTCATCGAAGACCGAGATGCTGTCTGGAGCCAAGGTTCGGGCCTTGGAGTCGAACATGTACTGGAGCGGTTCGACACACGGACTGTAGACTGCCTTCATCACCACATCCTCCCAACAGACATCGGCATTTGCTGCGGACGGTTTGCCTTCAGTCGTCCTACACGGACACCGTCAGACAGTGCCCTCATGAAGTCCTCACGGAATCTCGGAGACCTCTTGTCGTTTTTCGACCGGTTGGCGTACCATGTTGTTCCTGCCAAAGCAGCATGGTGGAGGTACCCTGGTAGCGCGATCGCCTTGTTCAGGTCAGTGAGGGGATCCGTCCGGATGAGCTGAACGTCATAGTAGACCGAAAGGCTTCGATCATCAGCAGGGTTCCCTGACAACAGAGACAACGCACCTGTCTGAGTCGTTGTCACACTCATGGAGACAGGCCCTTCTGCTGAGGTCACTGGTTGTCCATCCAACCTCGTGACGTTCCAGTCCCCGTTTGGGGTGCTGATCGTGGTGATGGTGAACAGGCCGTTCAGGTCGGAGGCCGAGAACCCAGAGATGGTGATCAGATCCCCAACACTGGCATTGGGCAGTTCCAGCAATGTGGAGTCCAAGTCGTACGAACTTCCTGATGCTCCAGAGGCTCTGCCGTCAGAGGGGTTGGTTTCGGCTCGGGCTTGGCCGATGGCGTAGACCCTGTTCTGCTGGTACTTCGCAGGCCACACGTTGTTGTTCCGCATGGCCAGCATCTCCTGGTAGTTCACTTCGACCCAGGGAAGCTGACCAGATCCACCAGAACTGGCGTTGAGGGAACCGACAACGACGTAGCCGTCGGTGCCGATCCCCCCGAAGTTCACCGGAAGGACTGCGCCTCCCGCCACCAGATTGAGGACAGCAGTGTCATGGCGGAAAGGCCACCATGTCCTGTTGTTCCAGATCTCCTCTACCGCCCGGTCGTAGTAGAGGGCAAGGCGAGCCTCACGCTCAGCAGATGACCCGTACAAGGCTGACGGAGTGTCATCCTCGAACTCAACAACGTCATTCAGAAGTCTGGAGAGCGTGCCATAGAACACTTAGTTCACCTTGGGAGTTTCCCCGTCAGGCATGTGCCCGACCTTCCTGATCCGGTACTTCTTCTTCAGCTTGTTCCGGACGTCCGGATTCTCCAGGAGCTTGGCAGCAAGCTCAGCCGGATCCACATCCGGTACTGCTGAGGCTGCCCTCTTCGCCTTGGCCATGGCCTCGGCAAGAGCGAACGTTTCGAACTCCTCATCGAGATCGTCGTCCATGTCTTGAGACAGGGTGTCCACCAGTCCCAGATCCTGCTTCATCTTGGCGTGGGACTTCTCCAGCACGAAGATGGCCCGCTGGTAGTCCTGGCCAGGAGGTGGAGGGGCGTACCCAGCCCGTGAGTTCACCTCTCGTGCTGTCTGGTAGGCGTTGATGCACTCCGTTGCCCATGTGATGAGGAACTGGTCGTACCGGGTCCTACCAGCCTCCTTCACTTCCTTGAGCATGGTCGGAGTGGGAGATGCCGGCAGAACCGAGATCCCCTTCTTGGCGTACGACCCTGTGGCCTCACCAGTCTCGGTGTCGATCTTCAGGATGTTCTTGATCGCCGCCGAGGCGAACCAGTTCGGAGGATCACCCTTGGTTGGAGCGTGCCCGTCCGCCCGCACGGTGTACGTGTCCTTGATGACGAAGGTGCCAGGGATCTTGGCACCATGCTCGTCCAGAGCAGGACGGTGACCAACCTCATCCACTGGAGGCACTGTCATCTGGAGCCCTCCCCACTTCAGGATGAGGGCTTCGGGAGTCGCATTGTGCAGCACGAACGATTGCACCTGCGGCTTGAAATCCGGCATGTACGGAATTGGCGTCTGCGACATGGAGGTAGTCTCCTTATCTCAACCCAAACTTATGAGCCCGCCACTTCTGGTAGGTCTCAATCTCACTGTCACTGATCCGGTCCATCACCTTCTTGGCGTAGTTGGCGAAGTCCTTGTTGCGCTCTTCCATCTCCTCTTCACGGGCTTCACGGCGTGCTGCTGCTTCCCGAAGAGGCCGCTCGTACAGTTCCTCTCGGAGTTCAGACTTGAACTCCTCTTCGGTCTTGTTGTCGGCTCCAGCCCAGGAATCCCAAGCCTTCATCACCATACCCATGTCGAACGGAAGGTAGTCGCCAGGAAGATCGAGGTACTCCTCAGTTGGAGCTTCACCCTGATGGATGAACCAGATTGCGTTTGGTCTCTCGAAGGTGATCCCACTGCACGGCATACTGGGCATGTCACAGCGGAATGGGAACAGATCCGACCGTGCGGGCTTGATCACCCGACCCAGAGCATGCCGACCGTACACGACATCCTGCTCCCCCGTGAGGTTCCGGGGAGTCCGAAACACCCAGTGGACCCACATGGGCACAGCATCCGGAGCGAACTCCCAGATCTTCTTGACCAGCCGAGGATCCCAAGGGTACGCCGGATCGGGGATACAGGTGTACTGCATGTCCACGTAGCGGTAGCCACGTGCTGAAGCAAAGTCCGTCCGCACCGGAAGAGTGCCCGTGACGGGCATCTCCTCCGGTACAGGCAAACCCTGTCCTGGGACGATTTCAGCGCCCCACTCACCCAAGTCCATGGCTAGAACTGGAGCGACTCGTCGTCATCGGCGACGTCGCCGATGGTGACTGCCAGCCACTCGTAGGAGCATGCGGCTGCCCCCTGGAGGAAGAAGGCACTCGGAACGTAGGCCACTGCGTCGGCCAGATCCTCTGCGGCTGGAACCTCGATCTCCTTGACGAAGTCCTGGGTGATGTTCCGGTAGTAGTAGGTGGGATGTCCACCCTTCATCCGGACTTCCAGTTCGATGATGTCGTCGTCTGCCAGGGTTCCCTGGTTCGGGATGGGAGTCGTGGTGGTTACGGCACCGCCAACGATGGTCTCGACGTTGACCACCCCGGCCTGCACGTTCAGGCAGACCAGATCGTTGTAGTCGTCCAGGTTGGCCTGAGCTGCCTCTGCGAACCGGAACCCGAGGGAGCATTCCGCTGCCTCGGAAACGTCGTCCAGAAGGAACCTCATCTTGGCAAACTTGTTGCCCCTGGAGGGATCACCGACGGTGCCACCCAGAGGGTTCACGGCGCTCTGGATCCCACCAAAGATGTACTCGACACCCTCGGCTGCAACCTGATCCAGTCCTGCGACCAGCCGACCGGAAGTGGCGTTCTGTTGCGGAAGCACCAGCGTCTGGCCTGCGCCCTTGATGTGGTACGCCGCTTGTCCAGGGAAGAACCCGCCGAAGTGGGCGAAGTTGAAATCGCCCGTCGCTCCGGTCGGATCGGCGAAACCGTCTATGGCAGTACAGAGAGGGGAGGCTGACGGCCACTCCTGGTGAAGGTACGAACCACCCCTCTTCAGGTTGGCGATGATCTTGTCAGGGCTGACAGCAGGGTTGTCCCCACCCAACAGTGAACGTCGTGCGAGTCCGTTACTCATTTCTCTCGTCCTTTCCTTCTCCCGTTAGAGAAAGAGATTCGGGGGTGGTTTCACCCACCCCCTATACGGGTTAGTCGTTGAGCTGCGGATCCTTCAGGTCGCGGATGACGGCATTGGCCACCGGCATGTCGCAGCCGATGTTCTCCATGCACGCCATGAACGCTTCCCACTTCGCCTGCCGGTTTCCGCTGGAGGCGATGGCGAGGTGCAGTAGCGACCCCTCATCGACCCACTGGGTCTCCTGAGCGATGTAGTGGAAGAACGTGTCCCACGCCATCAGGAACAGCTCTCGGGGGATGATGTCGAACGACCGGTTGATCCGGAGAGCCACGCCCGGTGCGTAGTGGACGAGTTCTCCTTCCTTGTAACCGGTGCCCTTGTCGTAGGTGCCCGACTGTACTGCACGACGCCGATCCGGGGCCACGAACTCGATGTACTTCTCCACCTGTCCCGGTGTGGTCCAGATGTCGGTGACTCGCTTGCCGGATTCCTCGTGGACCTGATGAGAGGTACGGATGAGCAACTGCTCAGTCAGGTTGCGGAGGGTGCCGCCGTTCTCGTCCACGATGGACTTCAGCTTCTCGTTGCCGACAAGCGTGCGGTCCACCCCGTGGATCGAGGTGTTGTAGGTGCCGTCGTCAATCAGACCACGGATCCCGTTGGCGAACGAGGTGGAGACCTCGGTGGTCAGGCCGTCCTTCGACACGACGATGATCGTGTCGTCAGCAGCAACCGTTGCACCGGCTGTGTGGTCTGCGACGGCCACACCAGCTTCAGTCTCGAACGTGACCACCCGAGTCTGGAAGTTGACGGATGCCACTCGGACACCATCGGTTGTAGCCGAGGTACCCCGAGGAGCAGTGATGTCAGCACCGTCACGCACGGAGACCTTCATCCCCTGTCGGACGAGCTTGGTGGCCTCCGGCTTGCGGAGGGTGATGGACGCCGCGATGGCCGACTCGACATACGAACGGATGCCCTGGCCGGCGGTGGCGACGTAGGTGGACTCGACAAACTTGCCGAGGTTGGAAGCAGTCTCTTCCGTACGCCGACGAACCTCACCACCGGACCACGCCGACTTGCCAGTGTTCGCGGCACGCCGAGTGAGCCAGCCGATGTTCATCGTCGCCTGGAAGATCGTGGGGCGCAGATTGAACTGCACCTCGTTACGACCCCGAGCCGTCTGAAGGTCGCCCTCGTCCAGGATCTGCGCAACGTTCTGCGGCAGAGCCAGCACGCCGTTGAACTTCACGTCACCTTCGGTAACGCGAGCACCAGCGGGTGTGGACTTGGACAGCTTCTCACGGAAGGGGGCTTCCTCGTTGATCATGGGCTCCAGCGCCTTGGTGGGGTAAACCACCTTCAGCGCCACACCCAGATCGGAAAAGCCCGAACCGATGTTGGCCATCTATCTTCCCCTGAGGAGAAGAACTATTCGCCGAGGAACTGCTTGGCTCTCGCCTTTGCGAACTCCGGTGTCCAGTTCTTCCCATCTGGACCGAACTGCTTCATGCCCTTGGGGACGTTCGGCTCACGCATGCCCTTCGGTAGCTGAGGGCCACCTTGGACGGGAGTCTTCGGTCCGGAGTTCTCGGGTGTACGACCCTTGACCGCCGAAACCTTTTTGAAGTTGGACTTCATTCCCCACGCTTCTGCGTACTCGCCCATCAGATGCTTGACCGCCGCCCCGATGTCGATGCCCGGTGCGTCCTTGGGCAGTCGATTCAGATGTGCGGAGATCTGGTTCCTGATGGAGGAGTTCAGAATGGCAAACTGCTTCGAACTTGGATCGACTCCAAAGCCCTTGGCCTCTGCCCGCATGGCAACGTTGAACTCGTCCCTCGTGAGTCTTGCTACCCCGGCACTTCGTAGTTCAGCCTTCTTTGCCTGATCCCTGCGGTCCAACACATTCCGTTCGGCCTGTTTCGCGGTTCGCTGAAGTCCACGAGACTCTCTGTTGATCCGGTTCATCTCACGCCGACCCTGGTTGATGGTCGTCATGACACGGCCAAGCTCAGCCTTTCGGCTTGCAACCTGCTGTCTGAGCGTGGTCTTTTCGAAGTCTTCCGCCTTGCTGGCTTCGACTTCGAGAACCTTGATGTCGCCTTCGATCTGGCCGTACTGACCGACCAGATGCATCTGTTCCTGTTGGATGGCCTCTACTTCCTGTTGCAGGGCTGCCAGTTCTTCATTGAGACTCTTGACGTCGGGATCCTCGGCCAACAGGGCTTCTGGATCGTCATCTTCAAGATCTCGGTTGAGCAGGTACTCCTTCAGTTCCTCGATCTCGGCATGAAGCCGCGAGGAGGAATTGGCCTGCTCAAAGTAGGCATTGACAAGGAGTTCCTCGTCGCCACCGTACTTGTCCAAGAGCTTCTGGAGAGTGGGGCTGAGACCCTTTCCAGGCCCATCTCCTTGATCGGCGTCAGTGGTCTCGTCTCCGGTGTCGGTTTCAGGGGTGTCGGCTTGGGCATCTTCCTCGGCTGCTGCGGCCGTCTCAGCATCGAGGTCGTCCGTCTGCTCACCAGCCTCAGGGGAGTCCTGTGTGGCAGCATCAGCGACGTCTGTGTCTTCAGGCATCGGTCCCTCCGTGTGCGGGGTAGGCCCTCACACTTCCAAACTACTTTACCACAATGACTTCTTCCGGCATCTTCGCAAAATCCATGGCCTGCATCTTGAAGGACTGGCAGCACCTCGCGCACTTGATGACTGTGGGGTGCTGGCCCGAAGAGAACCTGCCCATCACCAGACCCTTGTCCTTCTTGGTCCAGGTGATGGTGTTGCAGTTCGGGCAGATGATCTGCTTCATCTGAGTCCTTTGGCCTGTTCCTTGGCGGCATGAGGCTCCTGAGCATTGCAACAGCCCTTCGCCATCACACCTTCCTTCAGGTCGAACATCTTCGGCTTCGCCTTGTTGAGGACCATGAACAGGTGGCAGTGGGAGTCCTTTGGTACGTACCACTTACAGTTCTCGCACCTGACCGACCGGCTCACCAGCCCAGCCTCCTTCGGGGAGACCAAGGGCATCACCCCGCCGTCAGGCTTCGGTGTTCCAGGAACGTACAGCCCACAGGACATCCCTGCCGTCACCACCGTGTTCTTCCCGATGACGTGGCAGCGCATGGCGTTCGGACCCTTGTTGCTGGTCCACATCATGCAGGATCCGCACTGGGCGAAGTTGTCCTTGTTGTTCCTGGGATCCATGTACAAGAAGGAGTCACGTGTGATCATGCAAATCCTTTGGCCTGTGCCCCTGCCTTATGGCCCTTCTTGGAGGGCTTCCAGCCTGTTTTCCTCATCGTGCCGTAGACGTAGGCGTCAGCCCGCTCACCAGAGAGCCCCTTGCTGGCAGCCTTCCGTTTGAGCTGACGCTTCAACGCCTCAGGCATCAGGCCCTCTTCCGCTTCCGACGTGACCTCTTGCCCATGGGAGGATTCGGTCGAACCCCTACCTCAGCGTCATGCTCTTCCAGGTCAGAGAGCCCAACTACCTGCTGACCAACGGTCGTGCCGTAGTTCTTCCGGCCGAAGTTCTTCACGATGGGAAGGGTCTTCGGGTTGGTCTTCTTCTTGGAGACAGGCGTGGTTGCATGCAACAGAGATCCTGCCATTACTTTGCCCTCTTCTTCTCACGCCACTTTCTCAGAGCAGTAGTCCACTCCTTGGTGCTGTCGTAGTCGGACTGCTTGGGCATTGGCCCGGCTTCAGCCTTCCCACCAGTTGCCTCTGCAACATCACCGATGCCCTTTCGCTGCTCTCCTACTGTGGCTGCCTCGTCCGAGGCTCTCTCCGTCTCTGCCTCAGCAGCACGGCTGACCCGCATGCGGGCCTCCCACTGGGCATGAGTCTCACCCTTTCGACGGTCCTTTGCTCCTGCCATCTTCCTCTCCTTACTCCGTCTGCCCTGGAGCCGGTCCAGGACCGGACGCCGGGGGTGGTGTGGTAGCTTGCGCGGCTGCTTCCATCGCCGCCTTCTGCGAGAGGAGACGATAGGCGTCAACGACTGCACGGAACCTCAGGAACTGAACGATCCTCTGCTGCGCTGCTGCTGGATCCTCCATGGTCTCTGAAGCCTTCTGCATGGCAATGCCCTGGAGTCCAGCGACTGGCTGACCGATGGTGTGCTTCTCGATCATCTGCTGCCACACGCCGAAGACCTTGATCTCCATCTGCTTGGGCAGGAAGATTGGAGGAGGAGGCTCCTGGGGAGGAGGAGGGATGTTGGCAGCAGCGTCGGGCTGTCCACCCTGCGGACCTGAGGCTTCCATCGCCACAGTGACCATGGTCTCGTACCGCGCCATCTGCTCCTCGTACTGAGCCGTGGCCTTGGCGAACATCTCGTTGGCCACGTTAGGCTCTGGCTCTCCTCCATAGAACTCCCTGGTCTGCTGGTCCTGAGCTTCCATTCGAGCAAGCTCGTCCTCCCACCCGGCGATGAGAGGAAGGATGCTTCCCCAGCTAGCCTCGTCGGCCATCTGCTTCCCCTCGTCCTGGAGGAGTTGGGTGCCAAGAGTCTGGAACCGGATGTTGGGGTTGTCGATGCTGGCATCGATGACAGGGATGGTCCCGTCGTCCACGAAGTCCACCCACTGCTGCTTGGCTTTGTCGATCTGGAGGTTGGAATCCTCATTGATGTCCGTAGGCAGACCCATGTTCTCCAGGATCCGCTTCCTGGCCAAAGGCGAAGAGATGTCATAGAGCTGGTCGGTCAGGGCCTCACGGGTGGCCTCACGCTGAATCACAGAGTGATCCACGTACGCCTGCTTCTCGACCTGAACCTTGGTCTGGCCGGCGATGGCCTCCCGGTTGTACTGTTTCACTTCCCAGGAGCCGTCTGGCGAGGCGGCTTCGTAAGTATCGGGGTCCACGCGGTTCACCCAGAGGAGCTTTAGCTGATGCTCCCAGACTGACTCCAGGGAAGTGACGATCCCGCGCTCGCGTGTGGCCCTCTTCCGCTCGGCCTGCTCACCCAGGATCTGCAATCCCGAGGTGGTGGTCACGTTGCGGGGGGCCTCACCGATCTCGATGTCGGCGGGTCCAACGATCGCCGTCATGTCATCGACGCAGGACTGGCGTTCTTGATACACGCCAGAGGGCATGAGGATCGACCCGAACACCTCAGGCTTGGCGTTGGGGTTGATTGGAGACACACGGTATCGGAACAGCTTCCCAAGACCGTAGGCCGAGTTGAACTCTGGACCTTCCAGGTCCGCGTCGTCCGGGATGATGAGGTTGGGCGAGCCCATCCTCTCTCTAGCCTCGATGGTCTGGGCGTCCATACCGTTGATGCGGTTCTGAGGGGAGATGAGGTCGTCAGCCAGGGCCTTGCCCCAGAACTCCCCCTCTCGCTCCTTCCAGACCGCTGTCGTGAACAGGACTTTCGGGACCGCCGCCTCACCCTTCTCATCCTGGAGGTTCTGCATGAGGGTGGTGTTCTCAGCGATCAGGTTCTGCCTGCTGCCGATGACCACGATGTTCCGGCCCTCCGGATGACGGAAGGAGGGGTTGTGGTACATCTCGAAGACCTGGACGTGGTGGTCGTAGATCCCCGCGTCGAACCCGTAGTCGAACCGACCGATGATGTCCCATTCACCCAGGAAGGGGTGGTTCCTCATCAGTTCCTCGGCATGCTCGGGCTCGACCTTGTCGATGAGGTGAGGCCAATGCTCCTCGACGTAGTCGAGGGAGCGGACCTTCCCAATTCCATGCATGTTGAGAGCGGCATGTTCGATGTTGACGCCAGCGTTCTCCGGGAAATACTCGAACGGAGAGATGACATCGATATCTGTCCCACCCTTCGGAACGTTCTGGCCAAGGGGGCGAGCAAAGATGTCCTGTCCCATGGACTGCTCTTCGTCCAACTCCGCAGAGACCAACGGACCTCCACACGCCACGCACGCGGAGATGGGCACACCCTCCTTCGTGTTCGGCTCGGAGTAGAGGGCTCCACACTGGGTGCAACCGAGGGCATCGACGGACACCCACATCAGCTCACTCCAGTTGTCGTTCCAGTGGGACTTGATGATCCCAGTGCCGAACGTGATGACGTTGCGGATGAACTTGTCCCGCTTGTCGGGCCAGTCCAGCTTCTTGAGCCGGTCGTTCAGAACGTCGTTGGCCACCTTCACTGCGGCCTGCATCCGAGGGTCGCGGGTTCCCGTCACCACCTTCGGCTTCCACTGCCTCTTCGACAGAGTCGCAAACTCGATGTCGATGGCGGGTGCGATGCGGTTCGTGACGGGGCGAGGCAGCTCGATCTCGGTGGTGGGCTGCATCTCACGGAACGCAAAGCCGCGAACACCTTCAAACGTCTGCTCCCAATCGCGCTCGATCCACTGCCGACCCAGGTCGTAGTAGAGAGCCAGGGCGATCCGCGTCAGATGCCTGTTCCGGTACTGGGAGTGCCGCTGGAAGTAGCGGTCACGGAATCCGATGATGTAGTCCTCGTCGGCTTCCATCGTCGGAAACCGGTACATCTTGTCCCGGCCGTACAGGAGATCAGGCACCTTCTGGTTCCTCGGGAAGATCTGCCACGGCAGAGCGGATCAGTTCCTCAGTGGGACTGTCCTCATCGACGTGTCGCTGGAAGGTGGTAGCAGGGGAGGGACTCGAACCCCCGTCCTCCGGGGTATGAACCCGGCGCGCTGCCTCTGCGCTACCCTGCATCGGAGGAGGTCCAACGGCAGCAGGACGAGGCAGCGGAGGAGGTGTCATCCCCTGACCAGGGAAGTTGATCCCCCGAGGTCGTCCTTGTCCTTCTGGAGTCTCTGCTTGGAAAGGAGCAGTGGAGACTTCCTTGCGAGGTCCCTCGTACTTCAGTTCCCGAACTGCGGCAGGATGAGAGACGGCAAGGATTCGGTCGATCAGACCTGATTCGCGCTGTGCTGCCTGTTGGGTTAGGAAGCGTACCTGCTGTCGGAGGTCAGAGTTCTCGGCGAGGAGGGCAGCGCGGGTGGTTTCACACGCACGATGGGTGTTCCACATGCGCTCTAGTGTAGCAAACTGCTTGGAATGTCAACGGCTTCAGAAAGAGGATGGGGCGGGGAGCCCTCTGCAAAACCCCCCGCCCCGGAAGCCGCCGAAAGTCTCCGGAGGAGGAGCCACCAAACCCCCGGAGATGCTTGCTGTCTAGAAGATATGCACCAAAATGCCCTATGTCAAGGGCTGTCGCATCTGTAGGAGGTGGACGGTAGGGGCAAATCCCTCCCTGCCCACGGCCTTGACGAGATGTTCTCCCCCTTGGTACTTGACCGTGTTGCCCAAGAAGAAGCGCCACCTCGGATTGGCGTATCGGGACTGCGTCTCCGTGAAGTTCCTATGATGAACGACGATCTGCATCTTCGTCGGCTGCATCTCACCACCTTGGGGACTGCTGCTTCAGCACCGACCCGCGCTGATGTTCTTCCTGGTGCTTGCGGGTGGCCTGCTTGAGTCCCTTCCTCGCCCACTTCCGGAAGTGCTGGGTGCGGATCTCGACAGCTTCCGGTGCAGGGGGCAGTTTCTCCTTCTCGGCACGACGTAGATCACGCCAGCCTTCTGGTTGGAGGTACGCCACAGCCTGGGTGAAGGCGTCCACCTGATCGTCGTTAGCGCCCTTGGGGAAGGCAGCGCACTCCTCAACGAACTCCCAGACCCACTTCTCCTTCGTGTTGTCATCCCTCTGGGGCAAGTACACGTTGTGGCCCTGACAGAAAGGAACAGCGGCCTCAACACGGCTCCGCTTGGAGGCATTTCGGACTGGAATGGGGATCACGCCTGGGACTTCGTGGGTGATGGTGGACTTCAGAGCTGGTCCCATGGCCGTGTCCTCCACGATCTTGGCCACTGCCTTCGGGTACTTCATGGCGAAGTTCTTCATGTGCCAGATCACCTCACCCATGTTGAAGTGACCACGGATCTGGTCCACCAGGAAGATGTCGGCCTTGTCTCGACACCACACCTGCCCCACGGAATAGTCATTGCTCTCCTTGTCCTTCAGGGCGAGGTCCCAGGTCTGGATCCAGTGCTGCTGATCTGTCTCCTCGGGCAAAGAGTAGTAGTGCTGCCACCAGTCTCTCTTGAGAATCCCACCACCCTCGGGTGTAGGACGCCCCTGGTGGAGTGCCGACCACCAGAACGGCGACATGGAACCCTTGCGGATCTCGTAGGTCGGATCGTCTGTGTGGAACTCTGGCCACAGCGGCTCTCCTACGTCCCGTCCGAGGGGATCATCCTTCTCAGCAAGGGAGGGGATGTTGATGGAGGTCCACTGGTTGCCGTAGTTGTCGAGGATTCGCCCGAACAGGTCGTCCTGGTGCCACCGGGTCATGACACCCACGATGACGCCCCCAGGCTGGAGACGGGTCAGTGCGGAGGACTGGAACCAGTCCCACATCTTGTCCCGGTAGACCTCGGATTCGGCCTCTTCTGCACTCTTGACGACGTCGTCCAGGATCATCACGTCGGCACCCTTACCCATGAGGGCACCACCGTAGCCGACCGCCAGCATCCCACCGCCTGTGGTCAACTGCCACTCCTCAGCGGCCGTCCGATCGGGGTTGATCCGGAGGTTCAGTTCATCGCCGTACTCGATGATGAGGTCACGTACGTCTGCACCCCACTGACGGGCGAAGGTCTGGTTGTAGCCCACCAGCATGATCTTGTCGCGGGGGTGACGAGACAGCCACCACGCCGGGAAGTACGTGTCGATGAGGAGGCTCTTCCCATGGCGGGGACCAAGGGAGACGAGGAGCTTCCGGAGCTTCCTCTCTTCCATGTCCACAAGGTGGTTGGAGATGAAGTCCAGGTGCTTGGCGTGCTTCCACACACCATGCGAGAACTTGACGGCGAACTCAGCGGGTGTTGGGGGAAGATCGGGCGCGGCCCCGAGGCCGACGGCGAGGCTGTTGAGCTTTTGGAGCAGCTCGTTTAGCTGCGGAATGGTCAGTTTCGAACGTGCGCTCGGGTCGCTGATCAATTCCTCGACGGACGGGCCACCGCGCTTCATGAGGCTTAAGCGTACCATCTCGCCACTTCTCGATCAGCTTGCGGTGCTTGACGCTGTCGAACATGTCGTCCAGAGACTCCCACATCTCGGGGTCTTCTGCGCCCCCCAGGAGACAGGCCATCTGAAGGGTGAAGGAGCTACCACCCCCGTACATGCTGGTCCAGATGCCTTGCTCGTTGGCCATCTTGGCGATCGCGGTTGAGGGGTACGCCACCTTGAGGGCAGCGGTGATGCTTGCGAAGCCGCCGGCCATCATCTACGGAGCTTACCCCTCTTTCGGCGGTCGAAGGTCCACCAGCGTCCCTGGATCTCGTAGAGTCCAGAGGTCTCACGGGAAGCCGTCTGAGCCATTTCCTTGGCGGTCCCACGCTTGAGGCAGACCTTGTCGTGCATCCAACGGGACCACTTGAGAGTACCCACCCGGCGGTGACGGCTCTCCACGACAAACAGCAGGTTCTTTATCACCACCATCTCCTTCTTGGAGGATCAGCAACAGCGACATCCCCATCTTCTGTCCAGGCGTTGATCACCTTCCAGTCAGTGTTGGGGTGGAAGCCCTTCCACTCCCCCTTGGGGCTGCGGTGGAAGCCCCAGGCAGAACGGCC
>JAAESQ010000909.1 GCA_024229275.1 bacterium
CCAGTTTCTCAACCCACCCCCGGCAATCACAAAGGAAGGTGTCAAACCGTCCCTCAACAAGGGAGCACGGAGACTGCATTCGCGCACATCGTTTTTCTACACTGCGACCGGCATCACGCCGGCGATGTGCATGCTGCTGACGAATGCCGGTTCCCAATATCTCATTGCCAACGTGGACAAGAACGGCGAACCCTTTGACGGTTCCAAGACCTACAAGTTGGTTCTGCCAAAAAACATCCCGGCGGCCCGCTTCTGGTCGCTCACAGTGTACGACAACCAGTCCCGGTCGATGTTGCAGACGCCACAGCGGTTCCCGCGTGCCGGCAGTCAGAGCTACCCGTCACCTGCGGCCGTGGCTGGATCAGACGGATCGACGACGATCTACGTCGGTCCCGAGCAGCCCGAGGATGTAGCCGAAGGCAACTGGATCCAAACGGATCCGAAGAAAGGCTGGTTCATCATGCTGCGTCTCTACAGCCCGCTACAGTCCTTCTTCGACAAGACCTGGCGGCCCAGTGAGATCGAGTTGGTGAAATGAATTCAATGCTGAACGGCCGGACACATCGTTGACACTTTAGTCCGGGGGCATCCTTTACACCTGTGGGTTCCTCGTTCTCCTACCCAGCGCATCCTCGACCGTGAGGATGCGCTCGTCCATTTGTCCGAGTCGGACGTGGCCGTAGTACACGTCCTGGGCCCATGGCCCTTGGCGTTCTTGCTGCTCGCGCTGTTCGCAGGCGGTGTGGTGTCGATTGGGCGGGTTCGCCAGCGCGCTTCTGGCTCGCTCGGCTGATTCTGGCTCCAACCGGATTTGCTTTAATGGCCCTTAAAGACCCCTATTTCCACTCATAAGACGAAAACCAGAGCAGTTTCGCGGCTCTTCGTGACCCCCGCCACCACGACCTCGTCGACGTGCGGTCGGAGCGTCTCGTAGAGCCATGCGCTCTGCAGTCCCTCTTCGAAGACCAGATGTTTGTGACCCGGGATCATTCGGATCGCTTCGACCAGGGCCTGCCCATTCGTCTCGACTGGAAAGTCCTTGAGCCGCTTCCCGGGCTGCGAGACCACTGCGATCGTGCAGCTCGGTGCATGTGCATCGAGTCCGATATACCGTTCCATCGGTGGTGTCTCCTCTCGTTGGAGGTTGTTGTGTGTCCAACTCGAGGATCTCCGACCGGGAATGGAGGCACCATCCCTCGCATTCTCGGTAACTTACGCGGCCGCTCGCAGACGCCACCCCCTTATGATGCTTATCCGCTGTTGGGCTTGCCCGGGGGATAGTGCCAATAGCTGTTTCATGACTTTTGTGGTCCCGAAGGGCCTGTTGGATTACTTGGCCTTTCTTAGGTCCAGTATGGGATTCCACTGACCTGATTTAACTTTGTAGCTTGAACCGTATGAACGCCAAGTGACTGACCACTCGGCAACGTCTCCGGTGGTGATGTTGTTGATGGCATCGTCGCCACAGTTGATACTCAAGGTGTATGTACCATCTTCGTTAGCTACAGCGTCACGACCATTCAGTACGTTGTCGCCTATAGGTAGCAACCAACCTTCTGCATCATACAGAGTGAATGACCAGAACTCGTCTACACGAGGGTCTTCGAAGGTAGTCTGCATGCACTGAGTACCTTTGATGTTCGTAGACATCTGGTAGTTGTTCACACTAAATGCCATACCACCCCAGCCTGCTGCATTAGATAGCGAGCGGGTTCGTGGGTCGATGGTGTTCTCATCAAATGCATATTCAAGGAAGATACCTGAGCCAATAGCCTGCTTGTTTAGCTTAGACCATAGAGCATCGCGGTCTGCCTTGTTGTAGCGAGGTGTTACATAAGTGCGAGTACCGAGGTCAGATACCGACAAGGTCTTCTGAGCTTCGCGGGCTGCAGCAATACCCTTTTCAAGACCGATGCGGAAGATAACCAGCACGAAGCCATCGGTGGGCTTGACGTCGAAGCCACCAGGCGTCCATACATAGTCCTTAGCGAAACCATTCTCATCAAGGACCAATGCTGACTGGAAGATCCCATTGTCAGGCTGTTCAATGTGAATGCCCTTCAGGTTGTCATAGAAACCGACGGTGTAGAGGGTGTCTCTGTTAGCGCGGACAGTCGGCGCTGGCCCTGCTGGGTAGAGATCGGTCAAATCGACCGAACTGTTCATGATGCCTTTGCTCACCCACTTGTTGAAGTTGACCGCAGCCTCTGCGCGGTCGAAGTTCTCCATAGTTACTGGGATGGTTGTTTCGTAGTCCTTGCCGTCGATGGCCATCTCTGCGTGTACTGCGCTGACACTTAGAGCGGATAGTGCGATAGCTGAAAGAAGAGTTTTCATCGTACGTACGCTCCTAATTGATTACCCATCGTAGAATCTTGCGGGAATGTAGTAAGTAAAGCAAGCCCAACCATGCGCTACCAGCCGTAGGGTGTGAGTAGTTCGGGATGGTTCACGAAGGCACCCAGTGGAATCCGAATCGCCCCGTCCATAGGTCTGCGTCGAGGTGTCACCCTATGGCATCTCCTGGCACCTCATGGCACTACGAGACCGAACCAGGAAATCCGAATAGCGCAGCAATAGCAGTGGGTTATAGGATTCCCGGATCAGCCTCCGAAGCTGGGGGTCGCGCGTTCGAATCGCGCCCGGGTCACCATTTCTTTTCGCGCACTTAGCGGACTCGCTCCTGCGAGCGTTGCGCATCGAATCACCGAACCCGACCGAACCAATTCTTGATCGGGGACCTCGGCCTCGTGTGCTCGGCGTAGCTCGTGTACTCGCTGGGCAAGAAGTGCTTTGGCGAAAGTCAGTTCACCTGTTTCTACGGTCAGGGATTCTTCGAGATCCGAACCGGCCCGAATACTCCGGTCACGTAGATGTCA
>JAAESQ010000910.1 GCA_024229275.1 bacterium
GACGCCCCGCTCGCTACCGCGATAGTGTCCGTCTTCTTGGATACCCGCTTTGAGGAAGCGCTTGATGTAGCGCAGGATGCGTTTGTCCGCGATGCGATGGGCCAGAAATTCCATGAGTCGGTCTTGGTTCACATTGTCGAAAAAGCCTCGAATGTCGGCTTCCACAATGTGGTGGGTCCGTCCGCTTTCAACGGTTTGGCTCAGCGCACGAAGCGCATCGTGACAGCTTCGGCCAACTCGAAATCCATACGAATCAATGATGAAGTCCTGCTCGTAGATTGCGTGCAGGATTTTCGCCACACCACCTTGGACCAGCTTGTCTTCCAGTGCGGGGATTCCCAATGGCCGCTTCTTGTCGCTTCCCGGCTTGGGGATATAGACCCTTTCCACCGGCTGCGGGATGTAGGCCATCCGGTGAAGCCTTCCGACCAGGTCGGCCAGGTTCTCCTCCAGATTCTCGCCATACCGCTCTTTGGTCACTCCATCTATGCCCGAGGCGGCGTTGTTCCTCAGCCCCTCGAAACATCCCAGCAGCAACTCTTCGTTCATCAGATGAAATAGACTGGTGAACTTGAAATTCGGCTCGCTGCCGGCCTTCTCTGCTATGCGTCGCAGTTTCGTTTCTACACTTTCGTCGTTACTGAGCACGATTGGTATTTCTCTTTGACACGGTTTCCAATGTGACGCACTTCCCTCCGGCAGCATTACCCACCATCAACGGTACTATGACGCCATCCGACTCCCTATCAGGTTGTTTGCCTTCCTCACTTTATTATCGCTTGTCCGGCATACTCTCCTTCCTTGAGAGACCCGATAGGGTCTCCCGGGTTACCGCATCTTCCCCTTGTCCAACATGCCATGCTCTCGGACCCCGACGAGGCAAGCAAGCGCAGACCATCTCGCACTCGCTCATGGTGACTTCCGCCGGGTCAAGGGCGTCGTCTCTCGTATTGAAACTTTCGAGGCTCAATCACTTCAGCTTTTCGCTTACGGCCTGCTGTCTCGATTACCCTGTGCTTGACCTTTGCGATTACTCCCGCCGGCCCAAGGTTCTCTTTCCGGTGGCTGGCCTGCCTTGCCGGAGCGGGATTCACACCCGCAGGAAATTGCGACCTTGCCCGGACGCACGTCGAGTAGACCGGCTTCTCCCGATGAAGTCTTCACTCCTCCCGCGATGCTTTCATATTGGTACGCCTCGCCGCACGCGGCTACTACGTGATCGCGAACAGGGTGCTGTGCACCATCAGTTGTTGCCAAGCCCCTCACAGAACCGTGCTTGCGCTATTTACGCACACGGCTCCTCATTGAAACCACTTCGCAAAGTTAGAACAGATTGACCATGATTCTCGGCGCTGGCAGCGGGTACCGTGAGAGCAGTTTCCCGAACTTCTCCCAACTGCAGCATCCTTTCTTTCCTCGCCGATTGAGCCATTTATGCAGAATCCCTCGAACCCCATAGTAGTAGGCGGAGATGCCACGACTGTTGTCGGTCACTCCATAATAGCCGTAGTGGCCCCGCAACTTGCGCGCGATGGTCCGTAGGATCTCCGGGGTGGGCAGCGTTCGGTTCTTTCGCAGCCAATCCTTGAAGCCCCTCAGCTTGGCAGTCAAGCGCTTGCTGATGGTCTTGCGTTTCATACGGAACCGTCGTCCGTTTCGCGAACGCGAACAATAGTGTGTCAGCCCGAGGAAGTCGAAGGTCGCTGCCTTCTCCCCCCGTGCCTTGGCCCGACGTTGCGCATCCGGCCCGAACTCGATGCAGCGCGTCTTTTCCGGGGCAACCTCCAGGCCGAAACAGGCCAGGCGCTGTTCCAGCTCAAACCGAAATCGCTTGGCATCCGCTTCCCGTTGGAAGCACACGACAAAGTCGTCAGCATAGCGGATCAGTCGCGCTGCTCCGTCGCAGCTCTTGAGGTATGTCCGAACAAACCACAGGTCCAGGGTGTAGTGAAGATACACATTCGCGAGCAACGGACTGATCACACCCCCTTGCGGGACGCCCCGCTCGCTACCGCGATAGTGTCCGTCTTCTTGGATACCCGCTTTGAGGAAGCGCTTGATGTAGCGCAGGATGCGTTTGTCCGCGATGCGATGGGCCAGAAATTCCATGAGTCGGTCTTGGTTCACATTGTCGAA
>JAAESQ010000911.1 GCA_024229275.1 bacterium
ACCATGTTAGAGGCTGAGGTTCCCGTGATTGGCTTCGCCGCCTTCAGCGGTACCGGAAAGACCACCCTGTTGACGCGGCTGCTGCCCCTGTTGAAGGCCAGGGCCCTGCACATCGGTATGATAAAGCACTCCCACCACCGGTTTGAGATCGATCAACCCGGTAAGGACAGTTATGAGCTGCGCAAGGCGGGTGCGGAGCAGATGTTGATCAGTTCCCCGCACCGGTGGGCGCTGATGGTTGAGAAAGACGTGAGCAGGGAGCCGCTGCTGCAGGAAGAACTGAGGCGGCTGGATCAGGGACGGCTGGACCTCATTCTGGTGGAGGGTTTCAAGCACGAAAGCTTTCCCAAGATCGAACTCTATCGGCCCGCTGCGGGAAAACCCGCGGCCTACCCGAAGGATCCGGACATCATCGCAGTCGCCACCGATGGCGATCTACCTGAGCCGACCAGGCTCCCGGTGCTGAACCTCAACGATGTCGATGCCATCGCCGAGTTCGTCGTCGGTCGCCTCTGAGGACGAAGGCGTTCGCGTCGACTTCGAGCCTGAATTGCTCCGGTCCGTCTTGCAATAATCGATTCAAAGCCGGCTACTCAATCTGCAGGAGCCCGCTTGCGGGCGAACTTACTGTCTTAGACGATAATTCTTCATCATTGGATGAGAGGGAAAGTCTGACATATTAGAGGCAGATTATCTCGGTTTCTTCTCAAGTTCATCAACTGTGAAACGAGAGGAGATTGAAATGAAAAACCGTATTGAGAGCCACGTGGATGGTAACGATGTCGCTGGGGAGCGGAGCCAGAGGAAAATAGAGCCGGCAAAGGGAAAGCGTTATTCGCCAGCCCAGCGCAAAGAGATACTGGAATATGCTCGAAACCACAGTGTCAAAGAGGCGGCGGGGAAGTTTGGCTCGACCGAGACGAGTATCTACGACTGGCGCCGAGCCATTGAGCGGCGGAACCAGCAGGCCGGTGAGGATGGGAACGCAGATAGGCCGGGCGAGATCGTCATAGAAGACCCCAAGCAAGAGCGGAACCAGAAGATTATTTCAATGTGGAGGCGGCATCCGGGGTACGGTCCGAGCCAGATTCGCAACATGCTCAAGCGCGATGGGTTTAAGGTGTCGGTCGGCACGGTGCGCGATGTGATGGAGCGCAACGGTTATCTGCCGCCAAGCCTAAGGCGCAAGGCGCCTGTCGGTCGTTATGAGGCGGGCCGCCCGCGCGAGCTTTACCATCTGGATTTCTACCATTTCCATGTCCACAAGCAAAAGCAGTGCGTGCTGTTTATCGAGGATGACTTCTC
>JAAESQ010000912.1 GCA_024229275.1 bacterium
CATGACTTTCACCGACGATGACGTTGCCACAACGTGGAGAGTCACATCGCCCAGCTCAAGCACCTTTCGTGCGAACTGGACCGCCAGTTCCATTCCGGAAGCTCCTGAGAGAACAAGTGCAAGGTTTCGCATAACCGCGACAGTATAACAATCTGACAGTGTCAAGAAATTCTTACACCCTGCATCATTGCCTTTCCAGCCAAACTGACAGAAAACCTTGACACTCCTGCCTCTTCCTTCATTTTTCGAATTCAGGCTAAAGCACTAATAAATAGTCAGTTAAGGTGCGTTTCGGCAGTTGGCACCGGACTTGCCCTTGGTGTAGGACGACCACAGCGAAAGGAGGATTCCAACCATGAGATGAATTGGAGTACGGCATTTCAATGAATCAATACGAAACCAAAAGAATGGAGATTTCATGAAACAACATATCGGGTACTTGGCTATCGTTCTTCTACTCACGAGTGCAGCTGCATTCGCGGCGCAACCCGGCTCTTCGGGCGTGGTCAACGTCAACACAGCTGGCCTGGACGAACTCCAGCTCCTACCTCGGGTCGGCCCCTCGCTGGCCGGTCGGATCGTTGAGTTCCGCAAGGAGAACGGACCGTTTCAGAGCGCAGAGGAACTGCTCGCGGTCAAAGGGATTGGCGAGAAATCGTTCGATCAACTCAAACCATTCATCGCAACAAGTGGCGAGACGACTCTGAGTGAAAAAGTGCGTCTGCCGAAAACAACGAAAGGAAATTCGACCGAGACAGCTGCGAAAAACGGCTGAAAACAACAATCTGCAGCGTGGACGGCAAGCGGCCCCGCCACGGGGCCGCTTTCTTTCAGGAGATGAAATATGAATCACTTTCGCAAGTCACTGCTCAAAAAACCCCCAGGGATGTCACTTTCCGAAGTGCTTATAGCTGTAGCAATTCTCTCAATGGCCGCTGCCATCGCACTGCCCGAACTCTCCAACATTCGACGGCGCGTCGCTCTTCGCACGGCAAGTTCCAGAATCACCAACTTCCTGATTTTCTGCCGAGCAAGCGCGATCATGCATGGTCGCTCGACCGCTGCGGTCTTCGAACAGATCGGCGACTCCAGATGGCGTCTTTCAATCGCTGTGGACGGCGACGGTGACGGTGTTCGAAGTCATGATCTTCAGACACATATAGACGTGATCACCGATGTCTACCGCGAACTCGAATGCTCTCCAGTTGAGGTCGGTTTCTTGAAAGGACACCGTCTTCCCGACCCTTCAGGCAGAGGTACGCTCGGAGGAAATCTCGACGATCCCGTCCGCGGTGGAGTTTCCGACATCATAACGTTCACACCTGAGGGTAACGCACGCTCCGGCTCCATCTATCTCTTCGATCAGCACAGCTCGATGCGAGTGATTCGAATCTACGGTGTCAGCGGTCGCGTCAGAACACTCGAATGGCACCTCGGAGAACGCAAGTGGAAAAGGGTGACCTGGTAGTTGGCCGACTAGCCCTCGATCTGGGAAGCACCGACACGAAATCCATCGACGACCCTCTCGCCGGACAAGATTCGCTCGCGTCCGATGACAACCGAGCGAAACACTCTTGCACTCGATTCGATGACAGCACCTCGGGCGACGACTGACTCCGACACAACAGCACCTTCCCCTACAGTCGCACCCACGCAAATCAAAGATCTCCGCACACGAGCGCTCTTCGCCACCTCGGCTCCGTCCTCGACGTGTGTACGATCGCCAAGCAGTGCTATCGCCGTCTCAAGGTAGGTTTCAGGAGTCCCTGCTTCGCGCCAATGCCCTGTCACTACGGCCCCACCAAGACGATTCGCTTCGCGCGCGGGCACCCAAAGCCGATCACCGATCTGACCTACATCACTTGGAATGCGCTTCAGCAATTCCCGCGATACAACCATCACTCCGGAGTACAGCAACGGAACCTCTCCAGCACCTGGCTCTCCGGGCGGCAGAATCGAGGCTACCCTCCCATCGGCGTCGAGAACAACTCGTGACCATGTGCGAGGGTCGAGGTGAGGGAGAAGCGCCATCGTGACCAGGTCGCCCTCTTTCCGGTGCCGTTGGATCAGTGGGTCGAGATCAATGTTGAGAACGCAGTCGCCGTTGAGCACCAGAACCGAACCCTCAGATCCCAAAAGACCCGCATCTCGAGCGTATGCCAGTCCACCAGCACCACCGAGAAGTCGAGGCTCATTCGAGAATGCGAGTGCTGTTCCCTCCGGGTGAGCCACTTCGGCTGCTGTTCTCATCAGTTCCGCACCGTGCCAAGTGTTGACAACGATTTGGGTTGCCCCAGCGCTTTTCGCGAGTTCCAATGGCCATCTCACAACTGGTCCGCCGGGTAGAGGAAGAGCCGGTTTCGGGATGACATCGGAGAGAGGACGCATCCGTTCTCCCCGGCCGGCAGCCAGCACCATTGCGATCTGCAGCTTGTTCACTCGTCGAAGACCATGTCTCGCGGCAGATCGATTTCAGGGTGTAGCTCTCGGTGTCGATCCCACAACCCGAGGTATGAAGCACGGACTGCATGTGAACTGTCCAGACCAAGCCGCGCGGCAATGTCTCCGAGCTTCTGGGACGGCCCTTCGATCTCGACGAACTCACCCATTGGAGTTCGGTCGAGCACCACCTCGGTGTCATCCAAGCACCACCGTTCTCGGTCCTTCTCGTAGCGTCGAACCGGCTCGAGTCCCAACCTCGAGAGAATCCGTGTCAGGGCTTCACCGTCGCTGATTGTCAGTTCCAGCTCCTCTCGGTGTTTGACCTGGTCTTCATAACTGGGCGGACCTTTGAAAGTCACGATTAAGCGCTGCTCAGCATGGCGCAGACGAAGAATCGATTCCGCGTCCTGCAATCGAGAATCGGCGTAGTCAAAAACAATATTGACCTCACGGCCGGCCGGTGCCAAGCGTCGCGCCCCGAGCTTGACCAGGGACTGACGAATATCGTCGAGGCTGGATACCGGAATCTTGAGTTCACTTTCGGTTGTCCCTTCCATTGCAGCAGGGTAGCGCGTCTCGAGACACCTCACCAGCCCATTCCACACGCTTGTTCGCGGTGTACCATGGTCCGAATGCGACACGTTGTCTATGGCACGGCCGGTCATATCGACCACGGGAAAACCGCTCTGGTGAAGGCGCTCACTGGAGTCGACTGCGATCGCCTTCCTGAGGAAAAGGACCGTGGCATCACCATTGATCTCGGGTTCGCTCGACTGGAAGAAGACGATGCCTGTCTGCATTTCGTCGATGTGCCCGGTCACGAACGCCTGGTGCACACAATGATCGCCGGAGCCAGCGGCATCGATCTCGCCCTTCTCGTCGTCGCCGCCGACGAGGGAATCATGCCACAAACCCGAGAGCACCTGGAGGTCATTCGCCTCATGGGAGTCCCTGGCGGAGCGGTGGCGTTGACCAAGATCGACACGGTAGACGAGGAAATCGCAGAACTCGCAGCCGAGGAGATTGCAGAACTCTTGCAAGACACCGCATTCGCAGATGCTCCGGTGGTTTGCGTGTCAGCAATCACTGGAGAAGGTATTGCTGAACTGCGCCGAATCTTGGTCTCACAGATCGAAACCGCAACGCCCCGACAGCTCGATGATCGGCCGTTTCGCCAAGCAGTCGATCGAGTCTTTACCTTGCCCGGCGTCGGCACCGTGATCACCGGGACATCGCTGTGGGGACGATTGCGCGTGGGCGAGGAAGTCGGTGTCTGGCCTGATGGCATTACGGCACGGGCACGCCGGCTCCATGTTCACGGTGTCGAGCAGGAAGAGGTCGAAGCTGGGGAGCGAGTGGCTATCAACCTTGCCAGCGTCAACCGCGATCAACTACGCCGAGGGCAACAGGTGCTGCAAAATGGTGACTGGCAGCCTACGAAACTTGTGACGCTCCGCCTAGAACTGCTTCGTTCTGCGCCTGGGACACTCGACGAAGGCGACGAGATGGAGATTCACGCCCACGGCGCCCGTATATCCGCTCGTCTGGAACGGCTCGCAATTCGCCCATTACAGCCCGGAGCGACAACCGTAGCGCAGCTCAGGTTGATCGAGCCGATGTTGCTGTTCCCGGGCGACCGGGTCGTCCTTCGGCGTCCGGCTCCTGTAAACACCTTTGGTGGCGGTCTCGTGCTTGATGCCCAGCTACCGCGGATCAAACGACGCGACAGTGCCCGTCTCGACGAGCTACCAGGCATTCAACGCGCCTCGTGGCCACAACTTCTGGAATCCTGGATCGTGCGCTATGGGCTCGCAGCGAGTGATGCGGAGACCTTGGCCGCCCGCCTCGGTGTGGCATCGGCTGAGATCGAGAGCTGTCTTGGCCGCCTCCTGAGCAGCAACCGAATCCAGGCCCTAGCAGCACAGCCGCACCGCTTCATTCAGACTTCTCAATTGGATGACTTGGAAACACGCGCCAAGGCCGAACTTAAGCAACGGCTGGAAAGTGAGGAAGTGTCCGCCGGCATTCCGGCACGCGATTTCCTCGCAACACTGGTGCCAGCTCGCGCGATGTACCTCGCCGGCGCTCTTCTCGAGGAACTCAAAAGGCGACAGGTGCTCGATATTGTAGAAGGCCGCGTCGTACCGGCCGGTGGCGATCACCACATGACAAAGCTGGGAGCGGAACTCAGCCACAAGATTGACGAGCTTTTCCTGAGTGCCGGAGTCGAGCCACCATCTCCCGGGGCAGCTGCCGAAACTCTCAACGCAAAGCCTGTCGTGGTCGAAGGAGTCTGCCGTTTTCTTGTCCAAACAGGCCGTCTTGTGCGCCTTGACGGTAAGTTCCTGATTCACCGTCGGGTACTCGACGACATCAGCGCCTCGCTTGCGACCTGGGATCAGGCAACCTTTGCGGTCGGGGAGTTCAAGAAGCGCTTCGGGCTGACTCGCAAGCTCGCCATTCCGATTCTCGAGTGGCTAGACTCAGAAAGGGTCACCGTCAGAACAGGGAATGATCGAAAAATCCTCAAGACCTCGGCGGACCACTCCTAGAGAACTGTCCTCGGTTGCAGGGGAATGAAAGGCGCATTGGTCCTAACTGGCCTTTTGAGGCTATACATAAGTCTGTTGCCCAGCGAGCGTAAATTATGCTGAACGCCTGAGATCCTATCGTCGGTCTCCGCGGTCAATCCGAATCGCCATTCGGCGAGTAGGTTCGGTCTTTGAGCACTCGCGCGACATTAGCCTTTATGGATGACATTTCCACCGCAAGGTTGGCCGTGTAGACCATCCAACAGTCGACCTGCTGTCCGCCGCTCGATCCGGGCTCGAAGCCCCAGGTTCCCATGAAGGTTTCAAACCAAGTACGCATTCCGGCGTCCATATCGAGGGGTACGTACTGATCGCAGACACCCTCCGCAGTGACGTGTACCAAAGCCACGATGACAATGTCGCTCGCCTTTGCGGCTGCCCGAAAACGGAACCGCCGCATTGCTGCAGCCGACGTTAGCGCAGATGGATCGGAAACCGGAAGATTGCGGAGGCGACCCGGGGCCTCCATGCGGGTCGGACCAACCGGCACGTTCGGCACCTGCGGATCTGGCAGTTCGAATACCTGGTTACGGACGGTTGCTTCCTTGACCCGGCTCTCAAGTCGGACACCAACGACTGCCCACGAAGGCACAGTGCCTTCTCCCAGGCGCGCAGCGTCGAATCGTGACTTCCCAAGTTCTTTCACTAAAAGATTTGAGATGCCCGCATACGGCACCTCGAGAGGGATTGCTCCCAGACAGCCGCCGCGGTCGTCAACATACGCTGCCACCAAGGCCTCTCCACGAACATCGACCTTCTTTGGCACCGTCGACCGCAGTAGCTTTGGCGCCTCATCAAGTTGGATCGAGAACGGATTGTTGGCTTCGACCGCGATCGTCGGCACCGTGATTGGAATCCGGACATCGAGGCGCTGTTGCCACGCTCTCTTTCCGGCATCCTGTGCGCTCGCAGTCGCCACAGTCAGTAGGGACACGGAAAGAACCAGAAGCGCTTTTCTCATGGCGGCATCGTACCATGTGAAGCGGCAGAAGGAGGCGCGATGGTCGAACCTCATCCACGCGAACGAATCATTAAACTACCCGCCCTGAGCTTATCTGCACTCGAGTGGAAGCTCGGTCAGCATCCGATACTTGCTCTGCACGGCTGGCTAGACAACGCTGCAACCTTTACCCGGCTAGCACCGCGCCTCAACGGTATGCATGTCATCGCGCTTGACCTTCCAGGCCACGGAACCTCAGATTGGCTACCTGCCGGCACTTTCTACCACTTTATCGACGCGGTTTCATATGTCGTTGAAGTCGTCGACGCATTAGGGTGGGATCGCTTCTCTCTTATGGGTCACTCTATGGGTTCCGGCATCGCGACACTTGTGGCTGGGACTGTTCCCGATCGTGTGAATCGTCTCGTTCTCATCGAAGGCATTGGCCCTCTTGTGTCCGAGCCCGGAAGCGATGCGCAGCGGCTGACGAGGTCTCTGATGTCAGAACACGGCATCCGTTCCTCCAAGCCACGATCATTCTCAGACCTAACCGCCGCAACTGCGGCTCGTTGCAGGGGAACCGAACTCGACCCACAATCCGCTCACTCATTGGTTTCTCGCGGTACTCGGAACGAGGGATCAGGAGTAGTTTTCTGCCATGATCCCGGTCTGAAGGTTGCGTCTCGGCTCAGAATGACAGAGAGCCAGGTATCTTCATTCCTGCAAACCATTCAATCTCCCGTGATGGCTGTCCGAGCCAACGATGGTTGGCCGTTTCCTGAAGAAATCCTACAGAGCCGTTGCGAGCAAATCGCAAACCTCGAGCGAATCGACGTCCCCGGTGGACACCATGTTCATCTGACTCATCCTGAGCGGATCTCTGACAGCATCAATCGGTTTTTGGGAGGCTAGAAGGCAAGGAAGCAGGGCGAACGGGACAACGGCAGGACAGCACACCACATTGCTCAAATCACCAGAAACCTCCAGCGACAGCGGTCGAGTGCCATGGGGGAGGCTGGCTCTGCTCCAGTCAACTGCCTCTATCTCTGCAAATCCTGCTACCTGCCCACTCTTGCGCCGACTCGTCCTTCACTCTGGAAAGAGTTGCGCCCCGGCGGGCTCACCGGGGCGCAGGTACGAAGAGGGGCGGCACGCCGCCCGTGGATCATTAGTTTGCAGAAACCTCGACCTTGATTGATTTGGGCTTTGCTTCCTCTCGCTTGGGTACTTCTAGCCTCAGCACTCCGTTGCTTGCTTTAGCCTCTATCGCCTCGGCCTTGTACGAAGTCGGCAGGCGGAACGTCCGTTCAAAGGTTCCGTAGGCTCTCTCAACGCGGTGGTAGCGTTCGTTCTCGTCGCACGACTCAAGCTGCCGCTCGCCTCGAATACTAAGTACTCCGTTCTCTACCGCAACCTCGACGTCCTTAGGATCGATCCCTGGGAGTTCGACCGACAACACGAGGCTGCTCTCGTTCTCGCGCACGTCAACCGCGGGTGACCATACGCCGGCGAACTCGCGCTCCTCATCTGTGATGCGAACGCCACAGCTCTTGGTGTCTCCAAGGACCCGGTTCATACGGTGGGTCATGTCAAACATCTCTCTCATTGGATTCCAACCTGTGATAGCAACCATGAGATACCTCCTGTTTCTTGTTGTGTTTGGCGCCATTTCTTGCTGCGCCATATTCACAATATAGAATCTGAGTGAATGATTGTCAAGTATGCAGTACAAGAAAATAGAGAGTTGATAATGAAAGACTCATGATATCAACGGAACTTTTACATAAGAAAAGAGTTACACACTAGGGATATTTGGTGTTCTACTGCGAGAGAGTGACGTGGAACTCAAGTTCGTTCCGGTCACGCCGAACCGTGACCAATACCGACTCTCCCGCTTTGCGTCGCTCCAACGCGAGACGAAGCTCGGCGCCCGACTGGATCCGTTCACCGTCGATCGCGACGATCACATCACCAAGGAGGATTCGACCACGACGGTCTCGGGTGGTCGGGCGAAGGCCTGCCCTCTGCGC
>JAAESQ010000913.1 GCA_024229275.1 bacterium
CGGTTCGCGAGACCTGTGAGAGGATCGAGGTCGACAAGCCGACTGAGACGCAGGTGTGATTCTTCGAGTTCGAGATTGGTCGCACGCATTTGCTCCGCACTTCGATCCGCGACTGCTACGAGGCACGCTAATGCGACGAATAGTTCCGTCACCGCGTCAAAAAAAGACTGAATTCGGATGTAGTTGAAAACGGGTTCGCCTCCCCACATTAGAGGGACGATGACCGCCAAAACGTGAAGGAAGACTGCGCCTTGCAGCAGCAGCGCCCAGCCCAACCAGCGCGAAATCGGTGATCGGGGATTTCTCAGTACGGTGACTCCGCCGGACGCTAGCACTACACCGACGAGAAGAGTCTGTGCGATGTGGGCAAAAAAGATACTGGGGACTGCAAATCCAAGACCGACGCCCCAAACGAAAAGGAAAAGCACCAGAAGATGCCGTCTATACTGCGGTTCGAGACCTGGTCGAAGGTGATGTCGGGCGCCGAAAACGAGCAGAATGACGTACCCGGTTTTGCCCATCAGAAATCCGATGATCGCCAACCGGTCCAAGAGAACGATACCAGGAGAAAACGTAATGAAGAGAACACCGGTCAGACCGAGAGCGTTGCAGAGCCAAGCGGTCGCCCAGAGTCTCACTTCCTGCAATCGAACAGATCGAGCCAGCACAGCGAAGAAGAGCGCCAGCAACACGACGACCGAGAGCTGAAAAATGATCGAAAGTCGCTGCAGAAACAGTGTTGAAACTTCCATGACTTACACACTCAAGTATAAGCCAATGAGCCTCTTGCGGGAAGACTAGCTTGAACTACTGTCGCGAAGTTTGACAATCTCGGCTGCAATACTGATCGCGATCTCCGCAGGTGTGTGGCTGTGAATCGGTATGCCAGCGGGTGCTTTCACACGCTTTATCAAGTCTGTTGAAACTCCACGTTCGCGCAATACGGCGGTGAGTTTCGCAACTTTGGCGCGGCTGCCGAGAAGGGCCAAATACCGAAGGTCGGTGTCTATGAGAGCGGCAAGAACCTCAAGGTCATGCCCATGACCATGCGTCATAATGGCGACGTAGGAGCGCTCACCCGACGCGATGTGCCGACGGATTTCACGGTAGTCCACTACGCGCTTCTCATGAGCCCAGCAATTATCGGCCATCGTGGCGACATTGTGTCTGTTGTCGAGAACACGGATCCGCATCCCGAGAGTTGCGATAACGCGCGACAGGGCCAGCGAAATGTGTCCTCCGCCGATGATCGTGAGAACGTCATGAACGCCGACCAACTCGTCGAATTGCCAATCGGTCGCGGAACTCTCTTCGACTTCTGAGGCAGAGTTACCTTGCATGACATGGATGCCGTTGCTATCGAGTCGAAGGTGACACTCCGTGTTCTCCGTGAGCGCCTGGATGAGTTCTTCGATGGTCGGGATATCAATTTTGGAGAGCGGGAGTATGGCGAACGTCTGTTTGCCGGAACAGTATGTTCCTCCCTCGTTAGGTGTGTGGCGAAAGGTCTGCAGCGATGGTTCCAAAGGGTGTGAAGAGCGCGATCCTCGAACCAGCCTGTCTTCGGCAACTCCACCGCCGACCGTTCCAATCAGAACGTCGGGAGTCACGACAGCTTTCGCACCAGTGATCCCTGGCACCGATCCACTATGTTCGACCACACTGATGAGAACGCACTCACTGCCCAGTCTGAGGACTGATAGTACCTCTTGCCAAAATCGTTCTGAGTTCATTGTCTGCCGCGCCTCCTCTTGTGCTGCAACCGGCTACCTTTGAACAGCCAAAGCTGTCCATGGAGGGTAGCACCCCGTGCCCGGTCTCAGTGCAGCTGCCCTTTAACCAGAGAACACAAATCGTCGGAGGGCAAAGGTTCAGCCAGAAGGTAGCCCTGGCCGTAATCACATCCGATCTCGAGGAGGCGCTCGAGTTGCGATGCTTGCTCGATTCCTTCTGCAACCACGTCGAATGACATGCCATGCCCAAGCCTGACTATTGCCTGCAGTAAGGCGATTGCATCGTTGTCTTTGGCAAGCCCGTCAACGAAGAGTCGGTCAACTTTGACAATGTCGATCGGAAACCGTGTCAGATAACTCAGCGAGGAGTATCCGGTGCCGAAGTCGTCGATAGCCAGTCGTACGCCGTGAGATCTGAGTTGATCCATACTGCGTATGGTGAGAGGGGAGTCCGGCACCAATACTCCCTCAGTGATTTCGAGCACAAGCTTGCTCGCATCGATCTGCCCTGAGGACACAACGCCGAGGATCTCTTCCACCAAAGAGGGGGACTGCAGTCGGCGCGGGGGAAGGTTGATGTGCATCGAGAAGGCATCTTCTTGGTTGGAACTCAGATCCAGTTCATGGGCGACGTTGCATGCCTGCGAAGCGACCCACGCATCAATCTGATCCAGGAGCCCGGCTCGCTCTGCTACATCGACAAATGAGGCAGCCGGTAACAAACCGTGGTCGGGATGGCGCCAACGGAGAAGTGCTTCAGCGGCTACGATCCTGCGGGTTGGTAGAGCAAAGATAGGCTGATAGTGAACTTCAAGTTGGGTTTGAGCCAAGGCTTGGCGAAGCTGGTTCTCGAGATCCAAGAGTTTTCCAGCGTCTGTTCGCATCGACGGATCGTACATTCTGATGACGTCGGGACCGGCTTTGCGAGCATCGTGGAGCGCGAGATAGGCCCTTCGAATAACGGTGTCTGCGTCAGCTCCGTCATCTCCTCCAAGCGCAACACCCATATTGGAACTCAGCTGGACTTCACCATCGCTGAGGCGGAAAGGCTCCTCCAAGCAGTCCTGCAGGCGATGCGCTGTGGAAATCGCTTGCTCCTCGCTCTCGACAAGTTCCAGGAGCATTGCGAACTCGTCTCCTCCGAAGCGGGCAATGGTGTCACCTTCACGAACGCAGCTCGCCAGTCTTTCGGCGAAGGCCATCAGCGCTTCATCGCCAGCTGCATGTCCGAGGCTGTCATTGATTCTCTGGAAGTCACAAATATCAACAAAGATGATAGCTGCGTCTTCCATTCGAGCGCGGCGCCGAGCTAGTGAGTTCTCCACTCGATCAAAGAAGAGCGCACGATTCGGTAGTCGAGTCAGAGTGTCGTGCATCGCCTGGAAAGGATTCTGACGGGAGATCAGGCGTTGGGTGTCGTGCAGTTGAGCGCTGGAGATGGTTCCGGCTGCTTGTGTCCCGAAGAGGCTCAGGGCTCGCAAGTCGTGCTCGGTGTACCGTCTTTCAGGTTTCGCGTTCACATTAAGGACACCGAGGAGCAGACCATTGTGAAGAAGCGGCACCGAGATAGCGCTCACTGCTCGTCGGACGTCCGGCACATCTGTGTAGTGTTCCCAATCGAAAGTGCCGGTAATCAGCAGTGGCTCACGAGTCAGTGCGACTCTGCCTGCGACTCCGTCACCGAAGGAAATCCGGGCCTGTCCTGCTTGGCCTGAGCCAACCGCGCTGACTGTCTTGAGTTCGTCTCCACCCTCGACCAACATGATGGATCCAGTGAGACCACCAAGTAGCTCAAGCGCGCCGCGAAGAATAGTGTCGAGGACCTCGCCGAGTTCGAGACCCAACTTGGCATTGTGGCCTGTGTCGAGTAGGACGCCAACTTCGCGCAACCGATTCAGAAGTGCTGCCGTGAGGACCTTTTCCTCGAGCAGCCGGGTGGTCGTCTTGTGCAACCGTCGCTCTCGCCATACCGCCATGCCGCAGAAGAGAGAAACGAGAATAAGCAATCCGATTCGAGGTACTGGAGTCCCCAGCACAACTGACCCTTGGCCGGCTTGGCCTATAGCAAGAATGACAACAACGGTTGACAGGGCCAGGAGGAGGAGCATCGAGATTGCCCAAAGTCGACGACTTTGTTTTTCGATGGCGCGCCAGTCGGGCGTACGGAAGCTATGTAGGCCTTCAATCCTCGATGACACGTTTTGAGCTACCTCCGTTTCCGGGGCACCGGAGCAGGCGCTGCTGTGGCTTCTCAAGGATTCTCCTAAAAAGTAAGCATAGACATGCTTGACAGCTCTTGAGATGGTCCAACGCGCTCGAGTAAGGATAACAGATTCTACGCAGCCAAGCGGTAAGGGTTGCGCGCGGGAGCAAGGACTGTATGGTGGCTTGAGACCGACACTGGAACATGGGAGAACTGAATGCTAAAGAAGGTCCCAGATGTCTATGTCATCGTGTTTGCCCTCACGATTCTAGCGGCCGTTTCGACGTGGGTGCTTCCGGGCGGCTCCTTCGAGCGAGTTGAAGAGCAGGTCGGTGGCAGCATGCGTCAGGTTGTGGTTCCTGGAACGTTTGTTACAACCCAGTCGGAACCACAATCTTTTCAGATCTTTATGGCTCCAATGCGGGGGAGCCTACGATCGGGAATCTCGATGATCATCATCTTCATTTTCCTGGTCGGAGGATCGTTTAACGTTTTGAATGAAACGGGAGCTATTGCTGCAGGTATCAATCTAGTGGTACGCCTTCTCAAAGGTCGTGAGTTTCTTGTGATTCCGATTGTCATGACCTTCTTTTCTCTCTTTGGCGCCACATTTGGGATGTGCGAAGAGGCGATTCCATTTGTTCTTATCTTTGTTCCTCTGGCTATCGCCCTCGGATATGACTCGATCGTCGGTGTCAGCCTGACGTTCCTTGCAGCCGGGGTGGGATTTGCTGGCGCTTTTATCAATCCGTTCACGCTTCAGATTGCGCAGGGATTGGCAGAGGTCGAGCCATTGTCCGGCATGTGGTACCGAATTCTCGTGTGGGTGGTTGCAACCGGCCTCACAATTACCTGGGTGATGATTTATGCCGCGCGAATCAAGCGTGACCCTGCACGCAGCTCAATGTTTGAACTCGACAATGTGCGAAGGAGAGAGATCGATACAAGTGCCAGTGCGCAGCAGGAGTTCACAGTCCGACACGGTTTGTGCCTGGCACTTCTGGGCCTGGTCATCATTGCGATGATCTATGGAGCAGCTTGGAGGGGTTGGTACATCCTCGAGATCGCGGGCCTCTTCTTCGGAATGGGCGTGCTCTCGGGAATCATCTCCGGGATGGATCCAAACACTCTTGCGAAAGCGTTTGTCTCGGGTTGCAAGGACCTTGCGGGAGCCGCCCTGATCGTCGGCTTTGCCGCAGGGATCATCCAAGTGCTGGAAGATGGTCGGGTTATGGACACGATCCTATTCGGCATCGGCAGTGTGACCTCACACCTGCCGGGGATTGTTTCTGCGTGGGCGATGTACGGAATCCAATTGATGTTGAACTTCTTCATTCCATCTGGTTCAACTAGCGCAGCCCTGACGATGCCGATCCTTGCTCCTCTTGCTGACTTATCCGGTATCACTCGCCAAACTGCTGTGCTCGCATACCAGTTAGGTGATGGGTTCACCAACATGATCATTCCAACGTCGGGAGTGACCGTTGGCACTCTGGCAATGGCGAAGATTCCCTATGAGAAGTGGTTCAGATGGAATCTCCCTCTTCAGGTAGTTTTTGTCCTGATGTCGTTGGCACTCCTTGTTTGGCCGGTTCTCTGGGTGTGGCAATAGCACGAGCGGACTACTGCAAGCTCGCATTCTAGGAATTCCGTTGAAAGCAGTGCGTCATTGTGATGCTAGAGTCCTTGCCGAGGAGGGCTGTCATTGTGTCCTTGCGATTTGCGAGTCTTCAGCATCACGGTGTAGATTTCGTTGCGGCGGTGCCTTGCTCCTACTTGCAGAAGTTCCTCGCTGCATGCGAGTCTCTTCCGCCTGGCACGTTCATTCCAGCGGTGAGAGAGGATCATGCAGTATCAGCGTGCGCCGGCGCCTGGCTCGCCGGAAAACAGCCTCTGGCTGTGATGCAGAACTCTGGCCTGGGCTACTGTCTCGAGGTGCTGGCGTCGCTGCACATCCTCTACGACATGCCACTTCCAATGGTAGTCTCCGATCGTGGCGCTGAAACTGACTTTCCGGAGCATCAAGGTCTTGGCAGCAGGACACGCGGGTTGCTCGATCTTTTTGACATTCCTTGGCGCACAGCCGGTGAGAACCTCGATGCAGACTCGGACTGGCTGCTTGGGAAAGCAGCGAAGATGTCGCGTCCTGCCGTCTTGCTTGTGGACAAGGAGTTCGACCGATGATTCGCTCAGAAGCCGTCGAAAGGGTTCTCCTGCAGCTTGAGGATGACGATATCGTGGTCGCCGCGGATGGCGCCATTGCACGAGAGGCCCACCGTTTCAGGGATCGTCTGCGGACTTTCTACATGCTCGGTTCAATGGGGCAGGTTGCTTCGATTTCGCTTGGATTGGCTCTGAGCCGAGACGAACGTGTGATTGCCCTTGACGGTGATGGCAACCTTCTCATGGGTTTCGGAGGAACGGCTCTTGTAGGTGGTCTGAAACCGGCAAATCTGTATCATCTCGTGTTGGACAATGGTTGCTACGCCACGACTGGTGGGCAGAGGTGTTTGTCGCGCGAGGTTGATCTTGCGGCGGCGGCACAGGGCACCGGCTATTGCTGGAGCGAGCGCTGCGACGATCCTGAAACGGTCGATGACCGAATTCGGGACTGGCTGTCCTCGCCGGCGCCTGCAATGCTCTGTGTCAATGTAGACCCCGGAGATCCAGATCCGGCGTTGCGGATTCCCATGACGCCGCAGGAAATGGCACGACGATTTCGCGAGAGTCTCGCTGACTAGCTGATCCATACAATCTCTGTGTAGCATCAATGAAAATCGTGACTCACTAGCGCCGCGTCCGCATGGAAGGGATGAAATGCGGTTGCGCGAACGGATAGGGTGCCGTCTTGCTTCTGCAAGGTACCGTCGATGATCAGCACCGGCGAGGAGACGATGAGTGCACGCTGCTCGCGGAATTGATCGGGACGGACGATTGCCTGAACCATCCCGCTCTCGTCCTCGACGGTGATGAATACAAAGCCCTTCGCTGAACCGGGGCGCTGACGGACGATCACGGCGCCAGCTGCGCGGACCTTTTGACCGTTCGGCAGATCTTCAAGTTTGGCGGCAGGAATGACGCCGAGATTGTCAAGTTGGGGTCGGAGATGGGCAAGGATGTGAGGGCCGGTAGTGAGCCGGAGGCCGGTGTAGTCCGCGACGGTCTCCTCGACTGGGCGCATCTCGGTAAGAGGCGACGTTTCTTCGGGTGGGAGCTTCGAGAATAGTGGCCCTTGGCGTCGACTGACCTCCGCAACCTGCCACAGTGCCTGACGGCGGGTGAGGCCAAGCGATGCGAGCCCGCCAACGTGGGCGAGAAGACCAAGCTCATCCTCTGAGAGTTCGCAGCGCTCGGTGAGATCGGCCGTGTTGCGATACGAGCCGTGACTTGCCTCTTGCTCGATGCGTTCACCGCTGCTGCGCCGCAGTCCCTGGACGTAGCACAGCCCGATGCGAACACCGCCATTCTCCCATCGGCAACGCCAGCCCGATCGATTCACATCGACCGGGAGCATCTCGATACCGCGGCGCTGGGCGTCCTTAACCAGAGTTTGCGGGTGATAGAAACCCATCGGCCAGGCATTGAGCAGGGAGGCATAGAAAGCGGTCGGATGATGCGCTCTCAGGTAGGCGGACGCATAGACGATGAGCGCGAAGCTGGCAGAATGTGACTCCGGAAACCCGTAGAGAGCGAAGGAGGTGATCGAACGAACAATATCCTCCTGCGCCTTGCCGACGATGCCGCGTTCACTCATGCCGCGGCGCAATTTTACTTCGATCACCTTCATACGCTCGGTAGAGCGTTTGAAACCCATCGCTCGGCGCAGATCCTCCGCCTCACCCCCGGAAAATCCTGCTGCCACCATGGCAATACGTAAAAGCTGCTCTTGGAACAGCGGTACACCGAGAGTGCGTCGCAGCACTGGCTCGAGGCTGGGGTGGGGATACGTCACCGCCTGGCGCCCCTGTCTCCTCTCGAGATACGGATTCGTCATGTTGCCGGTGATAGGTCCCGGGCGGATGATTGCGACCTGCACGACGAGGTCATAGAAGTTCTTCGGCGCGTTGCGGGGAAGTGACGCCATCTGAGCCCGACTCTCGATCTGGAACACACCTACTGTGTCGGCACGGCGGATCATGTCGTAGACCTTCGGATCGTTGGGAGGCAAGTGGGCAAGATCGATGTCGACCCCGTCATGTCGGCGAATCATGGGAATCGCCTCCTCAAGTGCGGCGAGCATGCCGAGACCAAGAAGGTCAATCTTGATCAGGCCGAGGTCGGCGCAATCGTCTTTGTCCCACTGAATGACGATGCGCCCTTCCATGCTGGCCGGTTCGAGTGGGACGATCTCGTCGAGGCGGCCGGCGGCAATCACCATGCCGCCCGAGTGCTGACCGAGATGACGAGGGGCGCCCTGAATTTGCCACCACAAGCGCATGAAGTGTTGAGCCCTCGGTGAGGACGGATCGAGTCCCGCCGTCTGCAGCTCTTGGTCGAGGATTCGGACTCCTTCACGGATCTCTGCTATCGCGTGGTGACCGAGTTGGCGCGAGACCCGATCAACCTGTTCGAGTGAGAATCCTAAAACTTTGCCCACCTCGCGAGCCGCCGATCGTGACCGATAGGTAATGACATTGGCTGTCATGGCCGCGCCGTGAGGGCCGTAGCGCTGATAAACGTACTGGATGACCTTTTCGCGTTGTGCGCCCGACGGCAGGTCGAGATCGATGTCAGGCCATTCCCCACGCTCCTCGGAGAGAAAACGCTCGAAGAGGAGTTCCATCTTGACGGGATCGACGGCTGTGATCGACAGGGCGTAGCAAACCGCACTGTTGGCCGCAGATCCACGGCCCTGGGCCATGATCCCTTCTCGTTGGCAGAAGCGGACGATGTCCCACACGATCAGGAAATAGCCTGCCAAGTCGAGTTTTTCGATCAGGTTGAGTTCGCGTTCGATCTGAGTTTGTGCCCGTGCAGTGAGAGGCCGGAAACGGGCACGAGCTCCGTTCCAGGTCACCTGGCGCAGGAAGGATGAGGGACTTTCAGTCGGTGGCAGTGGGTAATCAGGGAAGCGGTAGCCCAGATCGTCGAGGGTGAACTCGAGTCGGTTCGCCAATTCACCAGCCGCCTCGACCGCCCCGGGAACGTCGTCGAAAAGGTGTTGCATTTCGCGCGGGGAGCGCAGATGACGTTCGCGCTGGGCTTCGAGTAAACGGCCGGCTTTGTCGAGAACCACTCCCTCGCGAATGCAGGTCATGACATCCGCAAGCTCTTTGGCTTCGGCCGAGGCGTAGCGAATCCCGCCGGAGGCCACGATCGGCAAGCGAAGGCGGCGTGCCAATTCGAGCAGCGCGGAATTTCGGTGCTCCTCCTCACGCAAGTGGTGGCGCTGCAGTTCGACCGAGAGACGGCCACGGTACATGTAGTGCAGACGCTCAAGAGTCTTGCGGCCCGCTTCGACCCCTCGGTAGTGCAGGTGATGAGCCAGCACGCCCTCTGAACCGCCGGTCAGGCAGTGAAGTCCTTCCGTGTGAGCTTTGACCTGCTGCCACGTTGCTCGGGCTTTGCCCTTCGGAGAGTGACGAGCGACCTCGGTCAGAAGGCGGCAGAGATTGCGATAGCCGAGGCGATTCTCAGCGAGCAGCGTCAGGCGAGGCAGTGGCGTTCCCGGAGGAGGGGGGGCAGGAACCAGGCCGAGAGGCCCTGGGAGTGGTGCGTCTCGGGACGAATCCTCATCGGTGTCTGAATGGGCCGGAAATCTTGGGTCTTCGTCCAGCACTACCTCAGCGCCCACGAGCGGTTTGATTCCCGCTTCTCGGGCGGCTTTGAAGAAACGCGGAGCACCAGATACGTTGTTGCGGTCAGTGAGGGCCACGGCCGGAAGTCCGAGCGCAGCCGCCCGCGCGACAAGATCCTCGGGTTCGGAGGAACCCTCGAGGAACGAGAATGCCGATAGTGCATGGAGTTCGGCGTAATCAGTCATAGAGACCGTCCGCAAACCAACTTCCGCTGTTGCGATCTCGGTAGATGCGATAGAGACCACCGTCTGAGAGTTCGATGTCCCAGTACTCGCGTTGTACAGGCCGGTCGCTCCACCAGCCGTCTTCGAGCTGCCACGGTCCGGATGCGATTCGGACGAGTCCTTGAATGCGGGGTTTCTCCCCGGTCAGTGAAGCAATGGAGGTCAGACGAATTCGACGATGATTCTTTGAATCGGTGCTGATAGGAGGGTCGCCCCCGCTGTCTGGCAGACTCGTCGTCATTTCGAGGGGCGCGTCGGTAATGACTTCGAGTTCCACAGGTGGTCGCAATACTCGAACGGTCAACAGTCCGCGTCCGACCTTTTCAGGAGAGCGCTCGAAGCGAGGAGTCGGCGGCGGCTCGAAGTTGACGTGCCCGTAGCTTTCTGGGCAGTGTCCCTCTGCAACCCGTGGCGAACCCACGCGATCGGGACCAAGACGCGCGGCGAGGCGGGCCAACGCAGTTGCCAGTTTCTGGGGGTGGACATCCTCGGGCCCAAAAAGTGTGAGCTGGCCTCTCCGGGGTGCGTCGGGAGTGACCATGCAGCGAAATGCAGCAATGGCCGACTGCGGCGGGCGAGACTCGAGTTCAAGGCGAATCAGGGCAAGCAAGGCATCGACATCCCGAGTTGGAGCGGGGAGACCGATCGTATGCCGTTCAGTGCCCTCTGGCTCGAGGTCGAGTTCCAACTCGAGGAGGGAGCAGGCGAGTTCTTGGCGGGTAAGGCGGCGATGAAGGCGGTCGAGAGATTGGCGTACGGCAAAAAGAAGAGGCTCAATCGTCACGACCGGCCATTCGAGTTCCATGCCCTCGGTTAGGACTGGCGGGGGCCGATGCGGCACCAGAGGTCGATGGTCGACGCCACACGCCGCCCGATGGGCAACGAGTCCGTCAGACCCGAGTCGCGCCGAAACCCGGTCGGCCGGCAAGCGGGCAAGATCGCCGATGCGGGTGATTCCCCATCGCTGGAGGGTCGAGGCCGTGCGCCCTTCGAGTTGAAGGTGGGAGAGCGGGAGAGGAGCGAGAAATGCGGCCTCGTCTCCGGCGTCAACCACGACCGGCGATTGCGGTAGTGAAGAGGCAATTTGGGCCGCCAGTTTGTTCGAAGCGATGCCCACACGGATGGGAAGGTGGAGCGAATCGGCGACGGCAATGGCCTCGCGTCCCATGGTCTCTTCGCCAATTTTCCCTGGATACAGTCCATCCATGCCGCTGACATCGCTAAAGATCTGATCATCGGCAGTCGCCTCAACCTGCGGGGAAAGAGTCCACGAAATTTCAAGAAGCGCTTCGTGAGCCGAACGTTCACAAGTGCTGTCCCGACCCCGAGCAATCAGTGACGGCATGATGCCGCGAGCTTGGACCAGGGTCATACCCGCTCTGATACCGGCTTGGCGAGATGGTCGTGATGCCGCCATTATACGTGCTGTCGTTCCGTTGCCCTCGCACACGGCAACCGCTTCGCCGCGGAGATTGGGTTCGCTGCGAAGACGTGCGGCAAGCACGAAGAGCGGCGCAAAAAGACATGCTATGCGCATAGTCAGCGGAAGCAGACACGTGCATGTACCGTCAAAGGTCGCATCACAGACAGAAGACCAGAATGAAAAAGCTGAGGCTGAGCGCCAGTAAACCTGTCGATGTGACAACCAGTTCGACAAGTTCGGTCGCTTCGGCATTAAATCGCATGAGATTCCCTCCCTGTGTCCCGCAAACGCGGTGTGCTGGATGGGGCAGCAAAAGCCGCGTCCGGGGATGTGAAAAATACGGTGGTTGTTCTTTGAGGCCGGTGACCTTGTAGTTTGTCCGCCATGAGATGTGTAGCAAGACCGCGCAGCAGCCGTGGAGTACCGGTTTTACCGGCCCAACTGCCCCGGCCTCTCTGGGAAGACACGATGGTCGTGGCAGCGCACCCGGTGACACGATAGGGTGAGCCGACGAGGAGCACCGCGCGGTGAATCTCGGCGACTCGCCGTAGGCGCACCCATGTGGCGGCTGAGACTCGCCCACGCAATGGCGGCAGACCGAGGTCCAGAGCAAGCAACGAAAAGCCTGTTTCGACGAGGATGTAGGCTGCAGCGAGTGCATCGTCGAGCTTTTGTGGCCGTAGCCACAGAAGGCGATCAAGTTCGATTCCGAAGTCAGCTGCGCTTCGTGGATCCAACTGGTCCCCCAAATCGATCAGCGATGCCACCTTGCCGCTCGCGGTGACGGCGCAGAGACTGGCGAGAAGAATCGACAGGCGCCCACAGGAGCGACGTCCTACCAACTCGATTACGGCACCGGACGGGAGTCCGCCCTGCAGAAGATTATCGAGTTCGGGGATTGTGGTGGTGATGCGTGGCTCGCGCCGGTGCGCACGAAGTTGTCCTCTCAGAATCGTGGCGCTGCTGATGCGTGACCTGAGTTCGGCGGGAAATTCAGTTTGAAGTGCTGCAATACAAGAGTTTATGCCAGCCGTTTCAGTTGTCTGTGCTGTTTGTAGTGCAGCCATGAGTCCTCCGTGAGATGGGCCTTTTCAGTATAGGCATAAACAAGGCGTAAATCAAGAAGTAGCCAGATCGCGTCCATCAACGTTCGCTGTCTTTACGCACGGGAAGTGAGTCGGGGAGGAGAGCTTGCGCTAGTCTCGGAGAAGATCGAGCACTCGGTGTCGATCGGAAGAGGAAAATCCGAAAAGCTCGGTCAACATGGGCCAGGCGCCGTGGAGGAACAGTAAAGCTGCACCGCTTCGGAGAACCGTCCGGCGAATGGGCGTATCGCGTCGGTCGCTAGTTGCCACATCGAACTCGGCCTCCGCCTGGTCAAGGAGTGGGCGGAGTAGAGGAGCGACACCTTCGAGAAATGCCGAGCCTCCCTCTGCGAGGTCTCTCAACAGCAGTTTGACCGTAGCGTCGTCCATCTCCAACTGTGCGTGAAGCGCATTCACCACCTGATCAGATGAGAGGGGAACATCATCCGGATGGTGAGAGAGACTCTCCGTCAACGAGGATGCGAGGCGATCGATAGCATGGCGGATTGCTGCACGATAGAGATAGCGTTTGCCACCGAAGTGATACGACACCGCACCCGGATTTGCTCGCGCATTGTCACAGAGATCACGAACAGAGGCGGCATGGTAGCCCCGAGCAGCGAAGAGGTCTATGGCTGCACGCAGAAGACGATCCCGAGTGGATGGTCCGACTGGATTCATACGAGCGTTTGTATCAGTAGCAACGGACAGAGTCAACTCTCACGTATGCGAGAGAGATCCAGAAATGTACGTCATGGCAAGGGAAGTGCCTGGTAATGCCGTTTTTGTCGTTGTTATACGTATTTGCGCAACAATATGCAGGTCCAAGTCTCAATCAAACGTATGTTTGATTTTGTATCAAAGGCCTTGACTTGCCCCCAAGTACCCTCGTAGCATTTCAGAACAGGATGAGAAAAACTGATTCAGTGATCGTAGCTGCTATTCCGGCTCGCTGGGCCTCAACGCGTTTTCCCGGCAAGCCACTCGCACTCATCGGCGGCGAGCCCATGATCGCCCACGCTGTTCGCAGCGCGGCATCCGCGACGAGTATCACTGACGTACTCGTGGCAACTGATGACGAGCGAATCGCCACGGCAGCCCAAGAAGCTGGGGCCGAGGCCATTCTCACAGGTGAGCACAGTTCGGGAACTGATCGTATCGCCGAAGCGCTCTTTGCTCGGGACGACTGGACGATCGCAATCAACGTGCAAGGTGACGAGCCGTTCATAGCAGGTGCCAACATCGATACATTGGTCGAAGGGATGCTAGAGAGACCGGATATCGGTATGGCGACCCTATGCCGACCATTGGATGCTCTCGATGTTGAGGATCCCAACGCGGTGAAGGTTGTGCGTGCGAGAGATGGAGAAGCCCTCTACTTCTCGCGTTCGGTCATTCCGTTCCCCCGCAATCAAGAAGTGGCACAGTCACTGTGGTCACTTCATCTCGGAATCTATGGTTTCACCAGGCCCACGCTCGAACAATTCGTTGATTTGGGGCCATCATCTTTGGAACGCGCTGAATCACTGGAACAGCTCCGAGCGCTTGAAAATGGGATCCAGACCCTCGTGCTCGAAGCTCCGTTTGACTCTCGGGGCATTGACACTCCGGAAGACCTCAAGCGAGCAGAGCAGGAATGGGCCGAAGCTCGATCAGTACATATGAGGGAGAGGAAGTAGGGATGGCTACAAAGTACGTTTTCGTGACAGGGGGTGTGGTCTCGGGACTTGGAAAAGGCATCGCGGCCTCTTCTTTGGCTGCGTTGGTTGAGTCTCATGGCTACTCGGTGACGCTTCTAAAGATCGATCCTTATGTGAATGTCGATCCCGGGACCATGTCGCCATTTCAACATGGCGAGGTGTTCGTTACGGACGATGGCGCAGAAACGGATTTGGATCTCGGTCACTACGAACGGTTCAGTTCCGCAAGTATGTCGAAGCGCAACAACTTCACGACTGGGAAGATCTACGAGACAGTGATCGAAAAGGAACGTCGCGGCGACTACCTCGGAAAGACCGTGCAGGTGATTCCTCATGTCACTGACGAAATCAAAGCTGGTATTCGCGCGGTCGGCGCAGATGTCGATGTCGTTATCGTTGAGATCGGTGGAACCGTTGGCGACATCGAGTCTCTGCCCTTCCTCGAAGCGATTCGGCAGTTTCGAACCGAAGTAGGTCGAGGAAACGTACTTATCATTCACCTGACATTGGTGCCCTACATCAAGGGTTCCGGCGAACTCAAGACCAAACCCACACAACATTCGGTGAAGGGGCTTCTGCAGATCGGAATCCAGCCAGACATCTTGCTGTGCCGTGTCGATCGTGCGTTGCCGGAAGAGCTGCGCGAGAAGATTGCGCTCTTCTGCAATGTCGAGGCGAGGGCCGTCATCCCCAATCAAGACGCAGAGACAATCTATCAAGTACCACTCAAGCTCGCCGCCGAAGGATTGGACGAGTATGTGCTTGAGGCTTTCAACCTTCCCAAGGGAACGCGCGACCTGAGCCGGTGGCATGAAGTTGTCGAAGCAGTCAGAAATCCGACCGGCGAAGTATCGATAGGCATCGTCGGCAAGTACGTGGATCTCGCAGACTCCTACAAGTCACTCAACGAGGCTTTGATCCACGGTGGATTGGCCAACGGTGTACACGTCAATTTGGTCTACATCGATGCCGAATCGCTCGAAGGATCGGGCTACCCTGAGCAGATCTTCGACGTTGATGCCATTCTGGTCCCGGGTGGCTTCGGCAAGCGCGGCATCGAGGGCATGATTCGGGCCATCGAGTTTGCACGTGGTCGCAAGGTTCCGTACTTCGGTATTTGCCTTGGTCTACAGACCGCGATCATCGAGTTTGCGCGTAATGTCTGCGGTCTATCCAATGCCCATTCGACGGAATTCGTGACCTCGCCGCCGTACAAGGTCATCTACAAAATGCGTGAGTTGGTCGGCGTCGATCAAATGGGTGGAACAATGCGGTTGGGCAAGTACCCATGTCGCTTGAAACCGGGGTCTTTGGCGTGGGAGGCCTATGGTGGCGATGAAGTGTGGGAACGCCACCGCCATCGCTACGAAGTGAACCCTGAATACGTTCCACTCTTCGAAGAAAAGGGGATGACGTTCAGCGGCAAGTCTCCAGACAGGATCTTCGTCGAAGTGATCGAATACCCGGAACATCCTTGGTTCCTCGCATGCCAGTTCCATCCCGAGTTCAAGTCAAAGCCTTACGATGCACATCCGATTTTCCGATCCTTCATTGCGGCGGCTGTCGAGTACCAGACCGCCAGAACTGAGGCAGCGCGTATTGAGGCTGAAGAGGCACAAGCTGAAGCAACCGAAACTAAAGAGGAAGTTGCCGTCGATGAAATCGCTCTTCCGATAGAGGCGGAGGATCAGAGTGACGCCGATGCGCTGGATGAAGCTGAGACCATGATTGAAGCCTGAGGACTCGCTCCTCAGCTTCAACTCCAGTGGTAGACTCTCTCGAAATGAGCATCGAAGCGTTCGAACTTGCAGAAGGATTGACCATTGCAGAGGGAGGACCTGTGTTCATAGCAGGTCCGTGTGTCATCGAGTCGGAACAAATGGCGATAGATGTCGCCGGCCGTTTGGTCGAGATCGCAGAACGACTCCAAGTCTCTCTCGTGTTCAAGTCGTCGTTTGACAAGGCCAACAGATCATCGATCAACTCCTTCCGAGGTCCCGGCCTTGATGAGGGCCTAAGAATTCTCGAGAAGGTCAAGCGGACTACTGGCTTGGCGGTGTTGACCGACGTACACGATCCGGATCAGGCCCGCGCAGCAGCACTTGTCGTCGACGTGCTGCAGGTTCCAGCATTCCTCTGTCGCCAGACTGACTTATTGCTTGCATGCGGAGAAACCGGGAGTCCTGTCAACGTAAAAAAGGGGCAGTTCCTCGCGGCGGAGGATATGAGCAACGTTGTTGACAAGATTTCGTCTACAGGCAACCGGAAGATCATGTTGACGGAACGGGGATCGTCTTTCGGCTACCACAACCTGGTTGTGGACATGCGCGGGTTGCCGGTCATGAGAAGAATGGCGCCGGTGGTCTTTGATGTAACTCATTCACTTCAGCTTCCGGGTGGTTTGGGTCATGCAACTGGCGGAGCCAGAGACTTCCATCCCCATCTGGCTCGTGCAGCAGCTGCGGTCGGGGTCGACGGTTTCTTCGTAGAGGTTCACCCAGATCCGTCAAATGCTCTGTCCGATGCAACAACGCAGCTCAGCCTCGTGGAGTTCGAACGGCTCGTACCCCAGCTGCTGGCTGTCAACTCAGCGATTGAGAGAGTCGACAGGTGACACTAGATCTTGCCCGTCGCGTACTGCAAACGGAGGCCGAGGCAATCGGTCGCCTTGTCGATCTCATAGGCGAAGAATTCTCTCGAGCGATTGAGATGGTCGTGGAGTGCAAGGGCCGAGTCATTTGGACCGGTATGGGGAAGTCGGGAATCATATGCCACAAACTGGCGGCGACGATGAGGTCCACCGGAACTCCGGCACTCCATCTTCACCCGGCAGAGGCGATTCACGGGGATCTGGGTATGGTTACGCGCGACGATCTTGTTGTCGCCATCTCCAATTCCGGTGCAACGCAGGAGATTCTAGATCTTGTTGAGGTCCTCAAACGGCTGGGGGTCAAGCTGATCGCCATGACCTCGTACCCGGACTCGGCGCTGGCGAATACCTCTGATATTCACCTCGACCTCGCAGTCACCCACGAAGCATGCCCGCTCAACCTGGCTCCCACGGCCTCCACCACTGCGAGTCTGGCGCTGGGAGATGCCCTGTCGATGGCTGTGTCTGTGAAGAAAGGCTTCCGAGAAGAGGATTTTGCACGATTGCATCCGGGGGGGAAACTGGGAAAGCGTTTCCTTCGCGTCGGTGACCTGATGCACACCAAAGACGAAATCCCGCGCGTTGCAGAAGACACTGCGATGAAGGACGTCATCTACGAGATGAGTCGCAAGGGCCTCGGGTTGGCGACGGTTCAGGACGCCGCGGGTCACTTGCTGGGAGTGATCACTGATGGCGACCTTCGGCGCCTGATGGAGAGAGAAAGCGATCCTCTGGGGCTTGCCGCTGCTGAAGTCATGCACCGTGGGGGAGTGTGTATCCAAAGTACCGAGTTGGCTACCGCTGCACTTCGCCTGCTCGAAGAGAAGCGGATTACTTCACTCCTGGTTTGCACCACAGAGAGTACGGTCGAAGGGGTGCTACATCTTCACGATCTGTGGGGCGTAGGACTGTTTTAGTCCGTCAAGTCTATTGAACCTAAGTTGAGCGATTCTCACCGGCGATCTGCACCCAGCCCACGCTGTATCCTTACGGATACGGAGCCTCACGGCTCTACCGGCCTTTAGCCGGGCGTCGGTTCCTATCTCTTGCGCCCTGGACACTTGCGCCAATGCTCGATGTACCGAAGGGTACGCCTGCGCTTGTCGCAAGCATCAGAACATCAAGATCTTGGCACATCTCATCCGGCAGAATCGCTCAGTTTAGGTTGAATTCAGCTTGACAATCGTGACTTCAAGGCTCAGGATGCGCCGGCGATGCTAGATGCAAGCCAAATGACATCTAACACTCGGTATCCGGCTTCCCTTTCGAGGAGGTTGACATGAAGGTCACGATTCTTACTACCGGCGGAACAATCTCGAAAACCTATGATGAACATGAAGGCGCGCTCCGAAATGTGCGCTCTGTTCTTGACGAGATAATAGCGAACCTTCGCCTTCCAGATCAGTTCATACGCCACGTGAACGTGATGAACAAAGATTCATTGGACATGACCGACGAGGATCGTAATGCAATCGTGGCCGCGGTGAAGGAGGCTCATTCAGCTTCCGATGCCATTGTCTTGCTGCACGGCACCGACACACTCTCCACAACCGGTGAGGCCATTCATTCCGCTCTCCCAAATCCTGAATTGCCCGTGATCTTGACTGGAGCGATGCGGCCATACGAGTTTCGTGACTCAGATGCACTCCAAAACGTTATAGAAGCTCTGCTCGCCGCTCGTTTGATGGAACCAGGGGTCTACGTTGCGATGCACAATCGGGTGCTGAGATTTCCGGGAGTAGAAAAAGACCGGCAATCCCTAACGTTTCGAAGAGTGTCTGAGCCTCGGAAATAGCTGGGATGGAATTCGTCACGAGCTCAGCCCGATGCAATGCAGGCCGTTACTGAGTAGCCTGTTCGATACTCTCGATTGCCGGCACCGGCCCCAGAGCGACCAAGACATCTCCGGCGTGCATAACTGCATCGGGGCCGGGATTGAAGGTGCTCTCATCGCCCCGTTTAAGGGCTACTACAATGATGCCGAAGCGCTGCCGTACCTCAGCGCTAGCGAGAGTTTTTCCAACCAGATCGCTGTCTGGATGGACGACGACCTCCGCAAGTTCCAGCTCCATAGTGGTTCCCGGAACGGAAGCTTCAATGAAATCCATGACCGTCGGTTTGATGGCGGTGAAGGCGAGACGAACGCCGCCTATGCGATATGGATTGATGACTTTGTCGGCCCCGGCCAGACGAAGCCGTTCCTCGGCTTCTTCCTCCACGGCTCGAGCGATGATGCTGATTTCTGGCTGCAACTGGCGAGCGAGAAGAATCGAAAAGACATTGTGTGCATCGTCAGCGAGACACGCGATCATGGTTCGCGCAGATTGAACTCGTGCAGCCTGAAGAACGGCGTTCAGAGTTGCGTCTCCCTGTACGACAGGGATACGGCGCTCCTCCAACTCATGACAGTTCTGTGCGTCGGCTTCCACTACAACGAAGGAAACCTTTCTTTGCTGCAGTACGTCGACGACTGCTCGTCCCATGCGGCCATGCCCGCAGACAACAACGTGATTCTTGATTCTCCTGATCATCGACAAGTCCCTCCGCAATCCAACCATGCGACGGAGATCGGTTTCGAGCAGCATTCGGGCAAGTGAACTACCAATCAGAAGGATGACTCCAATACCTCCGAATGCCATGAGGATCGTGAAGAGCCTGCCCGCGTCAGACAATGGGAAGACCTCACGAAAACCAATGGTCGTGACGGTTATCGTAGTCATGTAGAGAGCATCGAGAACACCCATGCCCTCGATGAGCATGTATCCGATCGTACCAATCATCATGATTGCAATAACAGCGAGCACACTTCTGCCGATGACCCGCATTCGTGAAAGAGCCATGCAAGTATCCTATCCTGTTCGATGCACTGTCGTGCTAGGAAATCGACGGTCACGTTCTTGCGTTTTGTGTTGAGTCAGGATTATTCCTGAGCTACGGAGGTCAAGATGGTTGAAGCAGAAGGTCGCTTATTCGAGTTTTCCTCTCCAGATGCGCTTACACCAGATGTGCTGGAGACTTTTCCCTACGAGTATGCGGGAAACGACGCTGAAGTCGAGATCGCTACTGACGAATTTACAACCGTGTGCCCTTACTCGGGTCTTCCGGACTTCGGGACACTTACGGTGCGCTACATTCCTCGCGATGTTTGTGTCGAACTCAAATCGTACAAATACTATCTGACGAGCTTCCGAAGTGTAGGCATTTACCAAGAACATGCGGCGAGTCGGATCCTTGAGGATCTCTCTGTTTGTGTTGATCCAAAGTGGATGGAAGTTGTGCTTGACTATGGGCTGCGAGGCGGTATCCACACCGTAGTGAAGGTCGAGAAAGGTGAACGACGCTGATAAGTCAATAACTTTGGATGGAAGCGTCAGACCGATTCTCCGTTAGTCGTGCTCCGGTTGAACCAAACCTTAGTAGAGCTTGCCACTAAGATCACAGCACCTCCGATGAGAGCCCACGCCCCAGGATGCTCCGAGTGAATCAGCCAAGCCCAGAGTGGATTGAGAACGGGCTCAGCCAGTAGCAGCAGCGAGGCTTCGAAGGCGGGGACGCGCCGCATGCTTCGTGTGACAAGGACGTACGCCAGGCCGATCTGGAATACTCCGAGGTAAAGCACGATCGACCAGTCAGTCATGCTCGGAGCTTTCATGGGAAAGATGAACGGGCTGCATGCCAGAAACGCCATGAGATTCCCACACACTACCGCTGCGGCACTGTCGTTATTCTGGCTACCGCCACTGCGTCCCAACCAGCGAAGACCGAGGAGTGTGAGCGCCCAAACGACTCCAACCACCACACCGATCAAGTTACCCAATCCAGGATTGGGTGCGGTGTGAGCTGGTGGCGGCGAACTGACAAAGAAGAATGCCATTCCAATGAACACTGCGGCACCGAAAACTATGTCTCGTCGAAAGAGCTTTTCGCGCAGAAGCAGCGGTCCGAGAACAACAATGTAAAGAGGCGCCGCGGATTGGAGGAAGATGGCATTTGCCGCAGTAGTCAGCCGGTTGGCCACGACGTAAAGCGCCAAGGTCGCGGCGTAGGCCCCGGCTACTGGGAGCATTCTGAGCGACCATCTCTTTCTGCACTGTGGTAGCAGGATGAAGAGGACGAAAGCAGCAGTCAACGATCGGCAACCGGCAAGCTGCCAGCTCGTCATGCTGGAGGCTTTTACTGCTGCTCCTCCGGTGGAGAAGAGAGCCGCCGCCGCGAGAAGCATAAGCCTATCGGTCGCACGGGAAGATGCCAGCTTGAAACACACGCTCATTCCTGTCATCTTACAGACGATTCTCGGTCCTGCCGAATGGCGTAATTTTGTGCGAGCGACCGCCGCCTGTGATAGCATTCCGTTGATGGCCGTGACGACACGGAGACCAAGCTGAAACCAATCCCTGTTGGGATCTTTTTTTTTGCCCGTCTGACGAGGGGGAGGCAAGTGACACCACTAGCCCGCAACGGAAACGGCACGCCGATTCTCGACGCCGCAGCGATGGAACGTACGATCTCCAGAATGGTGGCGGAAATCCTCGAACGAGACCCGGACCGCGAGCTCATGCTGGTTGGCATCCACACCCGTGGGATACCACTTGCTGAGCGCTTGGCGGAGCACGTGAAGGAAGCAACAGGGCGCGAGGTCGAGGTCGGTAGACTCGATATCACTCTCTACCGCGACGATGTGGGCCCTTGGCGTCCCGCCCATAGCCAGCCCCTTCTCAAGAAGACGGTCCTACCAAGCTCAATCGAAGGGATGATCATCTATCTTGTGGACGACGTTCTCTATACCGGTCGGACCATTCGGGCCGCATTGGATGCCCTGGCCGACTACGGAAGACCTCGCGGAGTACGGCTAGCGGTTTTGGTCGATCGAGGCCATCGAGAGCTGCCAATCTCGGCAGATGTCGTCGGAAAAGTGCTCGTCACCGACCGTGACGAAGACGTCCAGGTTCGGCTGCGCGAGATCGACGGAGTCGATGGCGTCTGGATTGGAAAGGAGGGTGGAGATGGCAACTGATTCCGCCGCTCGTCTGAACGGCAAGGACGTTGTCGGGATCGCGCCACTGTCACCAAGCGAGATTCAGCTCATTCTCGATACTGCTGAGGAGCTCCTAGAAGTTGCACGGCGACCGATAAAAAAGGTTCCGACTCTACGAGGAATGACGGTCGTCAACTTGTTCATGGAGCCCTCAACACGAACTCGATTCTCGTTTGAGGTAGCGGAGAAGCGCCTATCCGCGGATACCCTGAACTTCTCGGCAAGCGCATCTTCTGTGACAAAGGGCGAGACTCTTTTCGACACAGCGCGAAACCTGATGGCGATGTCACCGGACTTCATTGTTATTCGTCATCCGAACACCGGGGCACCGCATCGGTTAGCGAAAGAAGTGTCCGCGTCGATCATCAACGCGGGAGATGGAATTAACGAGCACCCTACCCAGGCACTTCTCGATGCGTTCACCATGCGCCAACGCTTCAAGAGCCTCGACGGGCTGAAGGTCGTGGTGGCCGGAGACATCCGACACTCCCGTGTCGCGAGGTCAAACATTTACCTGCTGAACAAGATGGGGGCGGAAGTCCGTTGTGCTGCTCCAGCATCTCTGCTCCCCCTAGAGCTGGAGAAGCTGGGCGTTGTGCCGCATCTGAGACTTGAACCCGCGCTCGAGGGTGCCGATGTCGTGATGATGCTGAGGATTCAACAGGAGCGCCAGGGCCAGTCCAACATACCAACCTTGCGCGAGTACTACGATTTCTTCGCTCTGACGCCCGAACGGTTGAAATTTGCGAACCAAAACGCTTTGGTCATGCATCCTGGTCCGATGAATCGCGGAGTTGAGATCGACTCCGCGGTGGCTGATGGCGAACAGTCTGTGATCCTTGAGCAGGTCACAAACGGCGTGGCGATCCGCATGGCGATTCTGTATCTGTTGGCTGGAGGTCGGAGTGAGTTCCCTTCTGATTCGTAATGGGCGAGTAGTCGATCCCAAGCAGCGGCTTGACCAAGGCATGGATCTACTGATCGAGGATGGCTTCGTCGCCAAGCTGAATGAACGTATCGAAGTGCCGAGCAGTGTGCCGACGATTGAAGCATCCAGTCTTGTCGTGGCGCCAGGATTCATTGACCTTGAAGTTCGGTTAGGCGAGCCAGGGTTCGAATATCGGGAAACGATAGAGACCGGTGTGCGCGCTGCGGTTGCCGGCGGTTTCACCGCCATCTGCTCAAGTCCGGAGACTGACCCGGTCAATGACGAGCCTTCACTCACCCGTTTCATCGCCGAGCGCGGAAGCGAGATAGGATTGGCGCGCGTCTTCCCGATCGGTGCCGTCAGCAAAGGATGCAAGGGCCTCGAACTCGCAGAGATGGGCGAAATGCAGAAAGAGGGCGCGGTCGCGTGCTCGGATGGAACGAGTGCAATCCAGGATGCTCAGTTGATGAGAAGGGCACTCGAGTATTCCAGAAGTTTTGATCTACCTATTGCTGTTCATCCGATGGATGAATCCCTATCCCAAGGGGGAAGCGTTCACGAAGGCGAAGTCTCGACACGCATTGGCTTGCGTGGCATCCCTGCTGTCGCCGAAGAAGTCATGGTCTCACGAGATATTCTGTTGGCTGATCTTACCAAGGGTCGGTTGCACTTGAATCGAATCTCGACGAGAGGCAGCATCGGTCTCATCAGCAGAGCAAAGCAAAGAGGGATCGGCGTGACCTGTGGTGTGACTCATCATCACCTCGCGCTCACCGACCAAGATGTTGCTGAATCGACCTATCATCCAAACTGGAAGATGGCGCCTCCATTACGTACAAAAGATGACGTAGAAGCGGTTCACCAAGGTATTTATGACGGCACTGTCGATGTGATCTCGAGCTACCACTGCCCGCGCCATCGTGATGAAACCGACATGGATTTTTCAGCTGCGCCAGCAGGAGCCGTTGGTCTCGAGACGGTCGTAAGTCTGTGCTTGGATCGATTGGTGCACGGACGCATCGTCGGATTGAGCCAGCTCATACGATTGTTGTCCACCTCGCCGGCACAGATCTTCGACCTACCTGGTGGTGACCTCCGAGTAGGATCACCAGCGGACATCACCGTTCTCGACCTGAGAAAGCGAACGACAGTCGAAATCGAGAGATTCGCATCCAAGGCGCACAACACACCGTTGGCCGGACAAACCTTCAAAGGGGCGGTTGCGATGACGATCATCGGCGGAAACGTGGTCTATTCTGCCGCTGGCTCAAAACTCCCATAGAGCGCGTTCCTGACTCTGTGCTGTGATATGCTTCGCGCCCCGTGTTGGGGCCTCCCACGCGGAGCACAGCCAGCGAGGCCGAAAATGACTGAAAATTCCAGCGAATTCAATGATTTTGAACAGGCTCTCAGCGAGAGTCTGGCGGCGAAAGAGATGCGTGTCGGCGATCTGATGACCGGATCGATCGTAGCCGTTCATGGTGACGTCGCATTGGTCGATGTCGGCGGCAAGTCTGAGGCCGTACTTGAACGACAAGAGCTTGACGACCTTGGCACCGGCGATCCAGTCGAAGTCGTAGTTGTTGCTGTCGGTGAAGAGATCAAAGTCTCCCGAAGGTTGGCCGTGGAACGCAAACTCCAAGGAGAACTTGCTGAGGCGGCTGAATCAGGCACTCCGATGGAAGGCAAGGTTGCCGGTCGCAGAAAAGGCGGTTTCGATGTGACGATTGGAGGGGTCAGAGGTTTCTGCCCTGTTTCTCACATTGAAGAAGGACGAACGGAGGATTTGGACGAGCATCTCGGCCAGACATATCTGTTCAAAATCCTCGAGTTTGATTTCGACGGCCGCAAGTTGGTCGTCTCTCGAGCCAAGTATCTCCGCGAAGAGAGAGAACGTCTCAGAGCGGAAGCATGGAGCACCCTCACCGCAGGGACAGAACTCGAGGGAACCGTCCGATCAATCACGAATTTCGGGGCGTTTGTGGACCTCGGTGGTGTTGACGGTCTCGTGCATGTGACCGAGTTGAGTCACCGCCGCATCGGGCATCCGAGAGATGTTCTGACAACAGGCGAATCGGTCAAGGTCAAAATACTTGAGCTTGACCAGCAGAGGGACCGGATCTCACTCAGCATCAAGGCTCTTCAAGAGAATCCTTGGGACAAGGCGAGCGAAGAATTTCCGAGAGGTGGAAGTTTCTCCGGCAAAATTGTTCGCAAAGCTGATTTTGGTGCGTTTGTCGAACTCACCCCTGGTGTTGAAGGACTCCTTCACGTCAGCCAACTTCCTCCCGGCATGGAACTCAACGCCCCGGAACTCGAAGTAGGCGAACAACTCGATGGTTGGATTCGTGAGGTTGACGCTTCCAGCCAACGCGTCGGGCTGACCCTGAGGCCGCTTCCGGACCGGGATCCTTGGGAGCGGATCGAAATGCGCTACCAGGAAGGTTCAACCGTCGAGGGAGTGGTTGAAAACGGCGCCGATTTCGGTGTTTTCATTGAGCTTGAGCCAGGTGTCAGCGCACTCGTTCCCGCATCCGAGATCAGCGAGAAGCGTACCGAAGATCCGCGCTCGGCGTTCCGTCCGGGAGAGCGTATCTCGGCAAAAGTCATGTCTGTAGACACCCAACGCAAACGGATCAGCCTTTCGGTAAAAGCCCAAAAGCGAGACCAAGAGCGAAAAGAATACCAACGCCATATGGACACCGGCAGCGAAGAAACCTCCCTAACTGGTTTTGGCGCCCAGCTCGTGGCGGCTCTTGGTTCTCCCAAAAAGGATCCAGCTGCGAAGGCCCCAGAGCCAGAGAAGAAGAAACCGGCCGCAAAGAAGAAGGCTGCAGCAACGAAGAAGGCCACCGCGGCGAAGAAGAAAGAACCGGCTGAGAAAAAGAAGGCCGCGACCACCAAGAAAACAGCCGCGAAGAAGCCGGCTGCCAAGAAAGAAACTGCTGAGAAGAAGTCGGCAGCGAAAAAAGCTGCAACCAAGAAACCGGCGGCCAAAAAGGAAGCGGCTGAGAAGAAACCCGCTGCCAAGAAGACTGCCGCTGCGAAGAAGGTGCCGGCCAAGAAAGAAACCGCTGAAAAGAAGCCAGCGGCGAAAAAGGCAACAACCAAGAAGGCTGCACCTCCGAAGAAGACTACTACTGCGAAGAAGCCGGCTGCTAGGAAGACTACTGCAGCCAAGAAAAAGGCCGACTCGGAAGAGAAGTAGCCCCGCAAGACATGAGATTTCAAGGCCCGGCGGCACGCCGGGCCTTTTCATGTCTAGCGAGCTGCTCTTCTCCGATCACGGAACGACGATCGAGTTGCTAGAGTTGATGAGAGAGGTTAATCAGCTTGATGGATAGAAGGTGTTCGCCTAGTACTTGATTGCGAACCATTGGAATCCTGGTACCTTGCACCGAAGCGACCAAGTGAGGTAGTCGACTTGAAACTGAAGCATCCGATAGATCTGAGTTATTTGATTCTGCTTGTTCTCTCCATAGGGATGGTGTCGTGCAGCATACGTGTACAGGTCCAAGAAAGCTGGGAGCCGGTGAAGTTGCTCGCTGGCACGGATGGAGGCTTTCAGGTGCTAAAGAGGTACACACATGAATCTGGATCAACTGAATGGGTACCTGACTATTCCAAGTTTCGAGTTCTTTTCCCTGATGGTTCAACCGCTAGCTATTGGCCAAGCGAATTGGATTCTCCTGTTTGGTTTTGGGTCGTTGGGGGGCATCTCTTCTCTGAATTCAATGCTATTGACCTAAAGGATGAGCAGCATCACAAACTGGTCTTGCGTATAGATAAGGGTGGAGATGTTGAGAGCTGTGCGGACATTTCAGAGTATTTCTATTCAGCTGGTTTTCTGGAGTTTCACAGAGTCGGCAATGAAGGTACTTCCGTTGTTTACATCAAACACGAAGGAGACTCACCACTAGAGATCTTGGTAGACCTCTCAAGGTGTTCACCTGTCGATTTATTCTCAGAAGAGAGACGCTCCAAAGTGGCTGAATGGCAACTGGAGAGTGCTTATAGATAGCATAGGTGCCTTATGCGCATCGGCGCCGGGTACCGAAATTCCAAGATCCTACGAAGACGGCACGTCAGCTCGAGGCCAGGTTCCGCGAACTGTGTTGGAGACGGGCATTCGCCAGGGAACTGCCATCTCCCATAGATCAAACCGTGATGGCGGGGTATTTCAAGTAGCCACGTTCCTTCTACAGAACCCAAAGCCCGAGATATTCCTCACGGTTCGTTACGAGGGCGTTGAAGAGGTGTGAGATGTCGTGTTTTCTGCTCGGCGAGCGACGGAGGCGTAGCCGGGCTACGTTGAGGAGAGCGCCGAGCAGAAAACGCGGCAGATCGCGCCTATTCGACGTCCGCAGTAGAAATGTGAGGGATATCTCTGGCTGACTGGAGGCGACGGGCGGATTCGAACCGCCGAATGAGGGCTTTGCAGGCCCCTGCCTTACCACTTGGCCACGTCGCCGCGGAGATGAATTCTATGTCAGGTGTGAGCAAGGGTCAAGAAACCGAGTGATGAAAAAAGACCCGGCGTGACGCCGGGTCTAAATATACCTTTTTGGAGCGGGAGACGGGATTTGAACCCGCGACGTCAACCTTGGCAAGGTTGCACTCTACCGCTGAGTTACTCCCGCTCATTGGCCCCTATTCCGGGGAGCGCTAATCTAGCAATCCCGCCGCGAGGTGTCAACCGCAGAACAGGGTTTGGAATGGATGATGGGCAACCTCAGTCGAGAATGACCGAGCCGGTGATGGTGAAGGCTGCAGAAACAGTAGATCCTGTATCTGATCCTGTCACAACAGCAGTTTCGCGAACGGAGACGCCTTGCTTGAAGACGACATTACCCCGGACTTCAAGTTCATCGCAGTGGCGTAGGGAAGGCGGACCGAAAGGGAAGCGCATGTCGAATTCGTCGATAAGGCTGAAATACTGAGGATCAAGCTGAATCTTGGGGGGTGCGGTCCTGCCTGGATGAAGAATCAGACGGTTGTCTTCGGTGAGTTGGTAAGCGTCCGATCGTACGGACAGAAGGTCATTGGTGGTCTTCACCGGAGAGAATCTCTGTCTTGGAACCCGAATGGCTGCAGCTCGGTCGAAAAGCGAGATGGCCGCTCCCATCGCGGTCTCGAGTTGAATCGTCTCGGGGGAATCAGTTTGACGTGGATCGAGGGGTTTGCGGTTGACGATTGTCGGCAAGGGAATGACGCCCTGATTCGCCCGCAGAAGATGATCTACCGCGCGAAGCCTTAACCACACATTGTTGGTGTTGAATAGGGGGTATTTCGCAATGTCCTGAAATCCATCCAACTCGTCGGAACTGCACTGTGCGATTTCTCGAAGCCCGAGTCGACCGTTCGAATGGCGATAGAGATGCCCACCTTTACGATCAGCGAGAGTGCGCTCGCAAACCTCCATCGCAAAGTCGACGCCTTGCTCAATCATGTAGCCAAGAATCCTGCTGCTGACATGAGCTCCCAAATTGTCAGCGTTGGAAACAAAGGCGAACTCGACGCCGGATTCAATCAGCGCGGACAGCGTTCCCGAGGTCGCTAGAGCTGCATAGAGATCTCCGTGGCCCGGAGGACACCATTCGAGATCAGTGTCTTCGGGACAAACTACAGGGGAGAGATCGCGGCAGAGAATCTTGGGTATTCGGTGCTGGAGAAAGCTCGTATTCACGAGCTGATTGTTCAGCTCTCGATAGGATTGAAGCAACAGCCGGCTCTCGGTGTCGGTGCGGTAACTGTTCATCAGGAGGAGGGGGGCATTCGAGCCTGTCTCCTTCCGGAGGGCAAGAGCCTGTCGAGCAATGAGATCGAGGAAGGTGAGCTTGTCACGCACAGGAAGGAGCGACTTCGGTCCCTCAAGACCCATGCTTGTACCGAGACCGCCGTTGAGTTTGATCGTCGCAACCTTTGCGAGCGCGCTCCGGCCGGAAACGCGAAATCCTTCGAGTTCCTCAAATACGGGAATCTCGCCGACCGAGTGAACTACGGACGAAGGGATCAGCCCCTTCTCTCCGTGGGTCAGCCTCTCGAGGTGAAACAAGAACGATCGAATCGCATCGGAAGGCATTTCGATGGCTTCCATTCGGCTTACAAAGGGTTGAGTTGAGTCGCTAGCGTCAAATCTGCCGACCATTGAACACCCTTTCCAGATCCAAAACGTGCGGGACATTGGATTTTGTCATAGAATGTCAGCGATGGGTATGTGCGCACGCAAGTGCTCTCTGATCTTCGGTTTGGCAGTTGTTCTGCAACTTGCAGGTCCAGCAATCGCGGCCGAGGTGGGTGGCGTGAGAGGGTCAGCTGTTACCACCCCACGCTCAATCCAGCGCTTGGCAAGCAAGATTTCTCATGAGTTCGGCCTCGATCCTCGGCTCGTCGATGCGCTGATCAGATTTGAATCCGATTATGATCCACGTGCCGTGAGTCGCAAAGGTGCGATGGGCCTCATGCAACTTATGCCGGAGACCGCACGTCGGCTACAAGTCAGCAATCCGTTTGACCCCGAACAGAACCTTCGAGGGGGTGTGCGCGAATTTGCGAGATTGGTCGACAAGTATGCTGGGCAGATTCCCCTTGCGCTGGCGGCATACAACGCAGGAGAAACTGCAGTTGCGAAGTATGGCGGCATTCCGCCCTATCGTGAGACCCGCAACTATGTATCGCGCATCATGAGGCACTACACAGGACGGTCATACAGTTTTGGTTCAACGCGAAGCCCCGCAATACCGGTTCGGATTACGCGTGACCCGGCATCCGGAGAAGCTGTGATCACGAACCAGGAAGCAAAGAAGGGGTCCGCCAGACTCGCAACGAGTTCGGCCACTCGGAGACCTTACTCTTCTAGCAAGTCACTAAAAGGTGGTTTCGGAAAGTAGCAAGGCGCTCTCGCAATTGGCGATCACTCAGATATTCACCACCGAGTTCCCACAAACAGTCCGACACCTAGGTACAATACGCCCGTCAAAACGCAGTGGCGAATGCAACCCATTGCGCACGACAAAAGAGGAGTGCTTTTGAGAGATCCAGATTCAGCAATCGTCATAGCCGATCAAGACCTCGAAACCTGGGGAGGGATTTTGCTCGATCACTCACTCGGAGGAATCGATAGCAGTGATCGAGTCATGATCAAGGGCGAAAGTGTCTGTTGGCCTTTGATTCGCGTTCTTGAGAGACGAGTTTTTGAGGCGGGAGGGCTCGCTGATATCTGCCTTGTTCCGTCGAACAACGATCGTGGCAGAGTATGGTCTGCGACAGCGGTTCGATCTGCTGTGGACTCGGCGCGTCTCGACGAAGCACCCCAATGGCACCTCCACCGTTACAAGAGCATGACTAAATACGTTGAGGTTCTGGGAGCTTGGGATCCATCGGAATATGCCGGACTCGAACAGGACCAGTTGAAACGCCTGGCCGAAACAGACAGGCCGTACAGTGAGTTACGTCTTGCCAAACCGTGGGTTCTGACCTTGTATCCAACTCCAGGATTCGCCGCTATGGAAGGAATGGACCTCGACGAATACACGCGTTTTCTGGTCAAGGCCTCTACGACAGATCCACGGCCCCTGCGTGATGCGGAAGAGACGCTGAAGCCTCTTTTCGAAAAGGGCAAGGTCGTGAGGATTGTCACCGTCGATCCTTCAAGCGGAAGAGAACTCAAGCTCACAATCGACATCGCATCTTCCCAGCCTGCGCTTTCTTTTGGTTTGAGGAATTTTCCGGATGGCGAGATCTTCACCAGTCCGGATGCCCGGGCCACAAATGGAGAAGTTTTTATTGATCTTCCGGTGCACTACGGTGGGTCCGATATTCGAGGGATCTATCTCCGTTTCGAAAACGGCAGGGCCGTGGAGTACCGAGCGAATGAAGGCGGCGATGTTTTAGCAGCGATAATTGAAACCGATGAAGGCTCTTCCAGACTGGGAGAAGTAGCACTCGGAATGAATCCGGGCCTCGAGCGCGTGCTCAAACACCCTCTTCTTGTAGAGAAAGTTGGTGGGACCCTACATATTGCATTGGGCGCAAGCTACAAACACTGCTACGTTGAAGATCCGGGAAGTGAATCCGGAGCGCAACAACTAGACAAACTGATCCGCGAAGGCGTAGTCAACGTGTCGGCACAGCATGTCGACATTGTGGCTGATTTCCGAGGTGGAGGTTGCGGTCGATCCGTGTTCATCGATGACACCGAACTGGTAGTCCGGAATGCAGTTTGGGTCGCAGCTGACTGAGAACCGGCAACCCGGACTGAGGTTGGATTGCCAGAACGATAGAATACGCTGAGTGGAGGACGAGGATGAGTGGAGAGGTGGCGGCACCGGAGAGACCCACAGGAGATGACGGAAGCCTGCGTGCATTGGAGAAGATCACGCCCCCGGAGATCTTCGAAGAACTGCGTAAAGGTGTGCTCGGGCAGGACGAAGCTCTTCGCTATGTCTCAGTCGCCTTGTTCAAGCATACGACCGGAAAAGTCCCGGGAAACATTTTATTGGTAGGCAACTCGGGAACCGGCAAGACCACGATAATGAACAACATTCAGCGTCTCTACCACGACGTACCTGAATATCATCCATTCCGCGCCATGACTATCATCAACGCCAATCTCTTAGTAGATGCTGAGCGACTCGAGTTTCGTCCAGAGAGACTGCTTACCGCTGTCGAGCAGCGCGCTCGGGCAATCGTGGGTCAGCGGGCAACCGTTGAGGAACTGAGGGCCGCGATGGAGTCCGCGACTGTATGCATCGACGAGATCGACAAGATGTCCTCGATCGTTGCGGGGAAACCGAATCCCCTGGGCGTGGTTCTGCAACAGGGTTTGCTGACTCTCATGGAAGGGGAGTTGGTCGCCTACCGTGCCCACGTAGAGGTTGACGGCAAGCCAGAAGAAACAACCATCCCGGTTGACACGACGAACATGATGTTCATCTGTGGCGGCGCCTTCGAAGGACTCTACGATCAGGTGTATCTCAGAGTCGTGAACCCAGGCAGTGGTGAAAAGCTCAAATCTCATGCGATTCAGATGGCAGACGGCCAAGTCCGAATCGAGACGCGGTTTTCTCTCGCCGATTTCCTCAAACCTGAGGATTTGTTTGAGTACGGCATGGTTCCTCAGTTCATGGCCAGATTCGACAACGTGGTCCTGTTGCGAGAGTTGTCAGTTGACGTCCTCAAAGAGATCCTGATGAACTCACTCGATTCGCCATACGTTCGGTCGAAGCGATACTTCGAGGTTATGAACATCACGCTCGACATGGATGATGTCGCAGCAGCCACGATCGCAGAGATCGCAGAGCTAAATATTCGAACGGGTGCTCGAGCACTGAGAACGGTGTTCGGCAAGATCATCAACCGGCTCGAATTCAATCCTCAAGGGGACGAGGGCCTCGTCGACAATCCCGACGGATCACAAAAAATAGTCCTCACAGCAGATCGGGTGCGACGGGCTCTGGGCCTCTAAGGCATCCCCACCTTGCGCTTCGGAGTGTTCAGTCGGCTACACTTGTCAGGTGGTCGTACCTGATGGATTACGCGTCAATCTTGATTTAGAGGAATCTCTCGGTCATCGGTTGCATCCCGACGCACTGATCGTGCAGGAGGACAGGAACCTCGTCATGGGAGCGCAGGAGCCGCTCGATTTGGACGCCCACGAAGACCTCGACGCGGCTTACCGCGAGATTGCGAACCACCGACCATTGCCACTCGGACGCTATCTGCTGCTTCGAGCCCGTCCGGATCGCCCATACTGGACCTACCAGGCAGTGGTTCATGATCTCGACAAACACCCGTCCTGTTGCGCTGGAGACGTTCGTCGCAGCTTGGTCGCGATCGTGCGCGACGCGCTAAAGCGTGAACTGAGAGCCCTTGCTTTTGGACCTATAGGCTGTCGGAAGGACAGTGGTCTCGAGATTCGGGAGATGGTAGAGGCTTTGGATGCTACAGTTCTTGAACTCGCGGCTTTCAAGAAAATCTCTACCAGCCTGACGTTGTTACTCCCTTCTGTGAACCAGATCGAGGAGGTCTCTCACCTTCTTCGGTCCAATGTACTGCGACGTGCAAGTAGGAGTTTTCGCACAGTGGGCGAGGGCGCGGCTGTTGCCGAAATCAGGCATCGCAGAACAAGGCTTCACTATCGTTTTGTTCCAGGATCGCTGTCCGGCTACCAGGTGACATGGCATCAGGCAGAAGAGTGCGTTTAGATCACATTCTTCGAAATCGGGAATTGTTAGAGTACTGTAAGAGCGGTTGAAAGCACGTTTGTGGTGATTTAGGGTTGAACCGATACATTAGGAACCTATGGATGGTTGACGATGACTGACTATGTACTGATCTACCTGGATCCGAAACTCGGCGAGATTCGGTACGATATTAAACAGGATTGTGTATACCGAATCGGTACCAAACTGGACAACGACATTGTCGTGTCCAGGAAGGACGTTTCACGTCACCATGTAATGCTTCGTGTTCACGAGAACTGGTTTCACGTCACCGATCTCAAGAGCAAGAATGGTACCTTCGTCAATGGTTCCCGCATCACCGAAGGCGAGGTGAAGTGTGGTGACGAACTCTGTCTGTCATCAGCAAGGTTCGTGATTCTTGAAGTCAGTTCGAGCAACGATCCAGTGTCGGGTGATGACCTCAGAAACGAAAGTTCAAAGAGCGTTCGCGTGAGTCAAGCCAGCGAAGATACTCAGAAGTATCGCGGTGAAGCAAGCCTCTCAGACATGATTTCGTTGTTCGAAGCAGCAGCCTCAGCGGTTCGGCGAGGGACACTTGAGGAACCACTGCTGTGGGCGATCGAGAAACTTGGTCTCGACGGCGCGATGATTCTTTACCGCGACGAGGGCGAGAAGATCGCAATGGTTGCCAGCTGCGGCGAGTTGGGGCCGCTAGTCACCGACCATCTCGCACTCGGCGCCCTGGCGGAGACAGTACGTCCGGTAACCGATGACGCCCCTCACTTAAGGCAGGACGAGGTCCTTGGACAAACCGTTCTCGTTGCAGCGATCGGCGTCGCTCATGTACTGGTTCTCAGACACTCAGGGAGCGCGCCGGCTGTCGGCGACCTGAGGGCGGTCTTGGCGGCTACAGAGATCGCGCTTCGAAGTTCGGCACCCGGCATTCTTGCAGAACGTCCAGCGTGGCGTGGAGCAGATTCGGGTTCGTGGGTGCCGGCCGACGGGCAAGAGGGTCCACCTCAGGCACCCATCTTCGAGGAGCTGATTCATCTTCGCCTGGAGGACTCACGCGCGGAGTTCGAACGGTGGATCGTGAGCTGTGTCTTGAGCGATTGCAGAGGGAACATGTCAATGGCCGCGGAAAGATTGGGAATGAGCCGACAGGGACTGTTCAAAAAGGCCAAGAAACTTGGGTTGCATCGATAGGAAAAGACGCAAGACGCAAGTTGAGTACCCAAACGGCAAAGGTGTTTGATCGTCAGATCCCCCGATCGCACCCCTTGACGCATTGCTGCTGACCCGTTGACCCGCACAGTACAGCCCTCATTGCGGTATAGTCACCTTCGTACGGACGGAGGAGGTGGACGTTCGCTTTTGGTCTATTGGCCGAGAGAGGAAAGTCCGGACTTCCGACGGGCGGCACGCCGGGTAACGCCCGGCCGTGGCAACACGAGGGAAAGTGCCGCAGAGAGGAGACCGCCTCGGGACAGACCCGAGGTAAGGGTGAAAGGGTGCGGTAAGAGCGCACCGCTCCTCCGGAAACGGAGGAGGCATGGTAAACCCCGTGCGAAGCAAGGCCAAATAGGGGAGTCTAGGGTTGCCCGTCCCCGATTCTCGGTTTCCGAGAGGGGCTCCCGGGTCGGCTGCGTGAGCCAGTCGGTAACGACTTGCCCAGATGAATGAACGTCACCCGTAGGGGTACAGAATCCGGCTTATAGCCTCCTCCGTTCGTACTATCTCACCCACGGTCAACCTTCATATTCACTGGAGTTCGCATCCTGGATGGTTGGGTTGGTATGCTCACAAGATGGGAACTCATGAGATGCTGACCACTCTTGCAGGACCAATTGGCGTTGTCGCTCTCTCAGGACCGGTTGACGATGAACATCTCACTCGGGGACTAGAGATACTGTACGCCAACGGTGCAGTAACGGTGCTGGCACCAAACATCCGCAGTCGTGATGGATATCTAGCAGGGAACGATGAAGAGAGACTCGCAGGATTGGAGTGGGTCCTCGATCAAGGCGTGCACACCGTGTTAATTACACGCGGGGGTTATGGCTCTTTGCGTCTGCAACACAATCTCCCTTGGGAACGCATTCTGAAGGAGCGAATTCGCTTCGTGGGATTCTCTGACGTGTCCTGGATGCTGAACGCACTCGCTGTTCGAGGAGTGGTTCAGGTGCATGGCCCGATGGTGGCAGCCGGCCTTGCGAAACCGGAGAATTTCGAGCGCCTTCGCAAGGTATTGGATGATGATTTGGTCGGTAAAAGCTTGTTCCGCTTCCAATCAAAGAATGTTGTTCGTGGAGGGCGATGCTCCGGTCTCGCACTCGGTGGCAACGTGTCGATGCTCACAGCATGCATCGGCCAGGCATGGGAGGCTGATCTCTCTGGATCAGTACTGTTCATTGAGGAAGTCAACGAACCTTGGTACCGCCTCGATAGATTATTGACCCAACTCGCCGGCGCTGGTAGATTGCGAGGTGTCAACGCATTGATTAGCGGGAGCTTGCACGGTTGTGGTCCGGCTGACGGACGACGGGAATGGTGGAACGAAATGATGCTCGAAGTGGCGCCACCGGACGCAGTTGTTGTCAGCGGTCTTCCTTTCGGTCATGCTGCGCGAAACGATGCGTTTCCCCTCGGGGTCGATGTTACAGTCGATACCGAGAAGGGAAGGGTTTTGTGGAGATAGGTTGATGATGAAGTTCAAGACAACTTCGGGTAAGGGCAGTCACGATTCGCTCGAACCTCTTCGTACACACTTCGCCAAGGATGCAGTGATCTTCGGCGAGGGAGACCTTGGCCTCGCGATGTACGTCATCGAGTCGGGCGAGGTTGAAATTCGAAAAGTTCTTGGCGGCGAGGAGAAGACTCTCGCACTACTCGAGAAGGGCGACTTTTTCGGGGAAATGTGCATGCTCGAGGACGAGACGCCTCGATCCGCGACAGCAGTGGCTCTTTCGGATGTCGATGCTGTCATGATCGATCAATCCGCTTTCACCTTTATTCTGACCCACAATCCGGAGATCGCCATTCGGATGATGCGCAAGCTGGTTCTGAGACTTCGTCAGACGACCCAAATGCTGGAAGAGGCGGTCGGACATGAGGTCGAGCTCGATGAATCGAGTATTACGGATGGGCCCCGTCCTGCACCAAACCTCTCGGCGAGATTGATCGAACTCAACACGAACATGGCTTTTCCCTTGGCTGATAGCCGGGAAACATTGATTGGTCGCATGGATCCTGTCACCGGAATTCACCCTGACATCGACTTGACCCCCGTGGACACTAAGCGATCTATCTCACGGCGCCATGCTCGAATTCGCCACGACGAAGACGGAAGCTACAACGTCGTCGAAGACGTTGGGACGATGAACGGCACCTATGTCAATGGGAACCGGCTCTCCACGGGAAGATCTCACCCAATCGTGCCCGGAGACCAGGTTGTCTTCGGCACTGTTCAGACCCGATTCGAAGTGGACGACGCCGAGGAGGAGTGAGAAGCAAATTCTCCTCGATAACCACGAAATCCGGTGAGAGAGTGACTCTGGAGCGCGATGATTGCATTCCGCGAGGTATCGCCATCATCGATGGTTTGGAGTAGCTCGTGAAACGAAAGCTCCAAAGAATCGCGACCCTGGTACTTGGTTGGACGCTGATCCTCCTCGGAGTGATCGGCCTCTTTCTGCCACTCCTTCAGGGAGTCCTGTTAATCGCACTTGGAACCTACGTTTTGTCACGCGAATCTGAGATCGCTCAGCGCTGGTATTCGAATTTTCTTCAACGGCACCCAGGCCTTCATGCTCGGCTTGAGAGAGCCAAAAGACGTATGCCGTGGCACCGAGAAAGTCAAGACGACCAGCGCGGCGAGGAACCTTAGAGAGCCTGCAAACAATGGCAGGCACAAATTACGCGATTTTCACTGTTTTGGGTCTTCCCAGGTCGTGCACCAATTGCTAGAATAGGCCTGACAGAAATCAAAAAGACCAAGATTCAATCTCAGGTGCATTGTGCACCCGGGGTTAATACACAACAACCCAACGACAGAGACCTTGAAGGAGGTAAAGGTGAGCAAAAGGCAGGGTACGACCAGCGAAGATCGACCCGAGCTCGTTGTAGCTCAAGAGAACCTCGTCCCGGTGGATCGATCGCCATCTCTCATGACCGGCATCCCAGGGAGCCGGATGTTTGAGATCAAGGAGGCGCTCGCGGTGTTCCGCAAACACCATCCGGGACGTGCAGAGTTCGATGCAAGCCAGGGTGACGGTGGGGCAAGTCTGCCGGGCGTTCCTCGTGAGCTTCTCGAGGAGGCACATCGGCTTCAGCTCGAGCATGGTACTGGATACGACAAACCGTTCGGTACTCAACTGTTCAGAGAGGCAGTTGTCGAAGACTACTGGCGTCTGGACGCAGCGACAGGATGGGGGCCGACCAACGTCATCGCGTGCCAAGGTGGGCGAGACGCACTGGCAAAGGCATACGACGCGGTTCTGTTTCTCGGTCACCGGAGAAGGGGCGATTTCGTCGTTACCTCGAGAGTGCCCTGGATTTCCTATAACTGGGGGCCGTATGCGGTTGGAGCCAATGTCATGTTGGCACCCGGCAAGGAAGACGACGCATGGACTATGACTCCGGAAGCCATTGAAGCATGCGTCGAAGCCGCCGATCGGCTCGATGGGCGAAAAGTGGCACTCTTGGTCATTACCTCGCCGGACAACCCGACAGGTCGATCGATGAGTCTCGACGATCAGTTGGCGTTGGCCAGGACCGCCCTGTCGAAAGGCATACCCTATGTGCTATTCGACTGGATCTACCACAGAGTCACCGATGAAGAGGCTCATGATCTGAACCAATTCCTCATGGCCCTCGAGCCTGAGCAACGCGAACGCTGCATCATCCTCGACGGGATCACAAAGTCTCTCGGAGCAAGCAATATCAGGAACTGCCACCTTGTGGCTTCAGAAAAGGTTGTGAAGTTCATTCAGAGTCGCGCTTCGCACGCTGTCATTCCATCGTTCCACAGTCAGGCAGTCGCGATTGCAGCGTATCGCAAAGGATTTGACGAAGCAGCAGCGCCGATCGTTGAGCCGACAAACGCCAGTCGAAAAGTGTTGGGAGATTTTCTCCAGAAGAAGGGAATTCGGCATATTCTCGGCAAAGGCTATTACGCCTTCCTGGATGTCGGACCGTGGATGGACAATGCCGGTATCAAAGACGGAGGAGACATGGGTTCCATCCTCGCCGAACGATTCGGTGTTGCCGTCGTGCCCGGCGCGTATTTCTCCATCTTCGGCAACCGATGGATTCGGTTTTCTTATGCCCTGAAACCGGAGACGACTGCAGCTGCTGCAAACAGACTATGGGAAGGTCTTGACAGCCTTTCGTAGAATCAGTTGCAAACGCGCGGAACAGAACAACTGAGCTTGCACGCCTCTCACTGGCCAGGAGGTTCAATCCTCCGCATAAGGCCGGTGTTGAGGCACGCAGGCAGGCCGAGGTGGAACGATGAGTAGTCTTCCAACAACCGATTGGTATCGGTTTGCTGAGAAAGTGGAACTCGCGATCGAGACATCGCGAGAGGAGAGTTTCGAAGGTGGGACCTCTGGGCTTGAGGTCGAATTCAACATTCTCGACCAAGATTTCAATCCTGTCGTTCGAGTAGGAACAGGACCGGAGCGCCGGTCATTTGCAGACTATCTCTATGAAGAGAGGTTGCCGGAGTGGGTCAGAAAACGATTTCAACTCGAGGTCTTCCATTGGATGACCGAGATCGCAACCAAGCCATACTATGACGGTGTCAATACTGCAATCGAAGCACGGCTTCTAGAGGGTGTCCTCCTCAACACCCTGTTCGAACTGGGTCTTACGAGCGGAGATGAATTCGTTGCGACCCACGGAAGCATAGCAACCCGTCTTCAAGTCAGTGGCGATAGCATCCCCGACGGATGGAATTTGGCACGTCAGCGCTATCTTCGCCTTTGTGTCGATCTCTTTGGTGACAGGTTGGCCACAGCAGGGATTCACACCAATCATTCGTTGCCTGAAGCGTTGCTGTCTTGGGACTTCCTCCACCTTCCGCTCAGCGAGCGGAGAGGACGCACGCTGGAGGACTATCGCAATGATGCGGTGATACGTGCAACACGACTGTTGAGGCCAATGTGTCCAGCTTTCATCGCGATCAGCGCCGCGTCTCCGCTGGCGTGGGAAGAGGTGAACGGGCAAGCAGAGACGGTCCTCACCGAAATTGACTCGAACAGGTTGCTCGCCTTTCCGAATCCGGGTGAACTTGACGTTGCTGGCCTCTACGCCTCGCATCGCTCTTATCTCGACATTTCGTATGACCTGGTGCGCACCGGGACCCGTTTCGGCGCCAACAACTGGACGCCTGTCAGAGCTCGATCCGGCGTCGATCCCGTCAACCGAAATATTCTCGCTACCTCTGGACATCTGAAAAACCTCTATCGCCGAGGTATCTATTCACTCGGAGAACACGCGAGTTTGGAGGAAGCTGAGCACGCACTCATCGTCGAGAACCTTTGCGCACGAGTCGACCTGCCGATGAATCGAGTTGAAGTGCGAACCGATGAGGGAGGCGATTCTTTGCCTCTTTCAATAGCCAAGATCGTATTCAAGGATCTACTCATGCTTCGGATCTACGGAGATCCTCAATTCGGGGGGCACTACCGATACGATCGTGAAGACATCGAGAGGGCGCGGCGCAACGAGACGGCGGCAGCTAGAGATGGCCTGGATGCTCGCATCGAAAATCCACTCCAAGGAGGCGAGTGCACCGTTCGAGAGATGCTGGGCTACCTGCTCGACGAAGTTGATCCGCTGGCAGAGGCGTTTGGACGACGGAAGCTTCTGGAACCGCTGATCGCGATGAGACGTGGTGAGCCCAATCCGGCAAGCGAGCTGAGGCTTCAACTCAAATCAGCAATCGGTACTGGGCAGAGGAGCTCAACCGGACAACTCGTCATCCCTCCAGAAGCCATTCGGGAGCTATGGTCCGAGCGACGAAAGCTGCTGGCAGACGAAGTTGCTACACTCGTCGAGACGCCGACCCTCGGCGGACAGGAGAACGCAAAACTCCAACCTTTGATCACTGGCCTGCGAAAAATGTCGAATGACAATCATTCGTTGCCGATTCAGGCGACGACTACTCCCGTCTTGGAACCCGTGAGGGGTGTGTCGGATAGGGTGTTTTCGGTATTGGAGTTGGCCTGTGAGTTAGTGAGAATTCCCTCGGTGACAAATTGCCCGGAAGAACGCATTAGTGAGGTTCTCCGGTGTGCGAAATACATCGCTAGCACTGTTCGTGAAGGAGGGTTGGAAGTCCGGCTCTTCGAGGACGGACGCTATCCCTCTCTCATGATTGGATTCCCCGGACAGATGTCCGCGCCGGTGACTCTGAGCGGCCATTTTGACGTCGTTAAGCCGGAGCCGGACGATTGCCAATTCGAACCTCGCATCGACGGGGACTATCTGTGGGGGCGTGGAGCCGCCGATATGAAGACTGTCGTCGCATCCAATATCCAGTGGATGCTCGATCGTGTTCGATCGGGAGGGCCATATCCCGGAATCAATCTGATGCTGATCGGTAACGAAGAGAACGGAGAAAGTGACGCCTGGGGGACACCGCATGTCCTGGCCCAGCTTGAGCAGGAATCGGGATGGGTGCCTCAGTTCATGTTGATGGGCGAAAGAACCGGCGAGAACGGCGATGAGCTCTACGGCGAAGTGTGCACAGAGAATCGCGGCGTACTACGCTTACGCCTAGTCGCGCATGGAAAACGAGGTCACACCGGCACGGGGAGAGGTCCTGGAGATCTATTAGACAACCTGATCGAAGCGCGGAATGCTGTCGGAACGATCCTGAATCGTCACCTCACGTTGTCGAGCAGGGATGGCTGGGAATCAACTGCGCGGTTTCCGTTCCTGACCGTAGGAGAGGACCGAATCTACAACATCACAGCGGGAGAGGGTGCGCTCGGAGTCGAGATTCGACCCATTCCCGGTGACGATGAGAACGCTTTGCTGGAAGAGGTTCGCACGCTATGCCAAGAGCTTGGGATGGACTACGACCTTGAGGTCCAGGAAGGTGGCATCAAGTGTCCAACGAACAATCCGTTCCTGAATCCACTCCTTGCGGCGGTCGAGGAGGTCTCCAGGGAACCGACACGAGTCGGGCGCAAGAAGCCCGGAACATCAGCGCGATTCGCACCGGGCGGAAATGCCGTTGTCTGGGGTCAGACCGGCATCGGTCCGCATGCCCGAGACGAGCGCCACTTCATTCCATCGATCGAACCCTATCTGAAGATCCTCGATGCTTACGCGGAGAAGCTGGAGGGCGACCCCGGGTCTACGGGCTAACGGGCCTGCGAGAGTGCGGGACAACGGGACAACGGGACAACGGGACAACGGCAGGGTCACATAGTTTCGGTAGCAGTGGTATTGGCCTCGAAGTATCACCAAGCCGATTCTTCCGCAATTTGCGATTTTGAATGCTGAGGAGAACTATTAGGGGCGGTTCAACGAACCGCCCCTTCTCTTTTCACTCTACGGTGTCCGAGGTGCGAACCTGGCGTACTCAGCGGTTCAAGGCTCGTGGCCAATTCAACTGAAGATCTCGCTCAAGCACAACCAGCGACGAACGGCACTAGCGGACTTTCTGTTCTGCCGATGTCCCGTGGACCCGTAGCCCCGCAAAGCCTGACATCAGTCTCCGTCGAAGATGCCTCCGATTCCACCCAGTTTTCCGATCACTGAGCCCTCACCTTTGCCACCTCCGCCAGTCTGCGGTGCGGCCTCGTGAATGCGTCCTGCCAGACGGCTAAACGGCAGGGACTGCAACCAGACTTTTCCTGGTCCAATGAGCTGGGCAAAGAAGAACCCTTCGCCACCGAAGAAAGCCGACTTCACGTTTCCTACGAACTGGATGTCGTAGCGAACCGTTGTCTCTAGAGCCACGATGCACCCTGTATCCACCCGCAAGCCTTGACCGGGCGCGAGTTCGCGCTCGATGATCGTGCCACCCGCATGAACGAACGCGAGGCCGTCGCCATCGAGCTTCTGCATGATGAAGCCCTCTCCTCCGAAGAGGCCGACGCCGATCTTCTTCTGAAACGCGATGCCGATAGATACACCCTTGGCAGCGCAGAGGAAGGCATCCTTCTGGCAGACAAGATGTCCACCGAGCTTTGCAAGATCCATTGGAATGATCTTCCCGGGGTAGGGAGCGGCAAAAGCAACATTCTGTTTACCTGCACCTTGTGCAGAGAAGACAGTCATGAACAGGCTCTCACCGGTGAGAAGTCGCTTCCCTGCACCAACGAGTTTGTCGAAAAAGCTGTCCTGTTGTGCACCGTCACCGAAGATTGTCTTCATTTCAATGCCGTCCGCCATGTACATCATGGCGCCTGCCTCAGCGACGACACTTTCTCCCGGATCCAGCTCAACTTCGACGAACTGCATCTCCTCGCCATGGATTACGAAATCGACTTCATCCGCCACCTGGTGCGAAGAACGAGGGACGGGTGGGGGAGCGTTTTCAGCTGCTCCGCTGATCGATCCTGATAACTCGGGAACGCTTCCAGCTTGGACCCAGTCGCTCATACCTTCGCTGAATACGTGATGGTTTGACGCGTACTTTCCGGCGTTTAAACCAGCCTTGAGTTCCTCCTCACTCATCGGACCAACGCTGTTTCCGTCTACTGCCACGTACCATTTTTTATCGCTCACAGTTGCTTCTCCTCTCTATCTCGTGGACCAGGAACTGAGGTCCACGCTGAATGTTATGATTTCTCGCCGCGCACAAAGTATAGCGGGTGAGCAAGTCATCGCTGCTTGAAACGCGGAAGTGGCCTCAGAGGTTCTCGATCATCGGCTCAATACAACGTTCGTCGTCGACGCGCCGATTGTTGACTCGGCGGCTCACGGCGACGGCGGTCATATCGGCAATGGGAAAAGGTTCAAAGAGCTGCTCAAGCCGTTGGGCGTTCAAGGGCTCCGATGCCGTCCATTC
>JAAESQ010000914.1 GCA_024229275.1 bacterium
CAGCTCGAAAGCAAGCGACGCACTCGCTGCGGAGAGTCGGATGTGACTTTGAAGGGTGTCTTGGTCCACTGGTAGGGAAGGGATGAGCCAAGGCTGCACCGACCGTGCCCGGCCGGCGATGCCGCCATCCACGAACAAACAAGATGATCCAGAGTTTTGTCTCTCGCGAGAGATCCCGATCTGCCCTCGGAGGTTGCCCTTCAGAAGAACAAACGCGGCGTACGGACGCCTAAAGGCACCCGTTCGATCATCCACGTTTCGTCTCATCTGGCTCCCCCCACACGCGAGAATACTCTGGAACAGGCGCAGGCTATCCCCGGAAAAGTGCTCTGTCAAGGGGTTTTGGTGTAAAAGGAATGTCACATTGAAGAATCAGAATCATTTGGAACTAGGTAGTTTTTGGAAAGCTCCAAATGCTACTGATGTCCTATGGTTATACAGCTATTTCGGAGTGTCTTCGCTATCTTCCGACCTCTTACGCCTGCGGCGCTGTTCCGCAGGGTAGTTTTCTACTTCATGCGCCAGACAACACATGAGACGACCGCACAACCCGGAGATTTTGGTCGGATTGAGGCTCAGGTTCTGGCGCTTGGCCATGCGCACGGTCACCGAGTGAAAACGGTCCATGAATGTTGAACAACACAAGGCACGGCCGCACGGCCCGAGGCCACCACATACTTTCGCACCATCGCGGACACCTAAAGGCCTCATCTCGATGCGGCGTCGGTATTTTCGGCCAAGTTCGCGAAGCAAAGCTCGAAAATCGACTCTCTGCTCGGAGGCGAAGAAGATCACCGCCTTACGCCCCGTGAGTGGAAGACGAACCTTGAGAGGGCGAATATCCAAACTGAGCTCTTGGATCCTACTGCGGAGGTAGCTTTCGATCTCCTTCTCCAGCCGAATACCGTTGAGACGATGCGCCCGATCGTCATCAGTCGCTCGGCGCACAATTTTGCCAACCGGGCCCCGAGGTGGAACCATGATCGGAGGTGAGAACCGCGATGCCCGGCCAAGGAACTGGCCGTCATCAGTCTCGATCACGAATTCGTCTCCATGCTTGAGTTTATGATCCTGGGCATGGCAAGGTATCGGTGGGAGATCGGCGTCCACCTGGACCCGAACGAGATCCTCCACTATGGGCAGAATAGTGTATCGCTCTGCGCACTCGCTCATTTTTCGTTATCGCCAATCTCGGCGAGGATTTCAGCGTCACCTCGTTCGACATTGACTGCTCCTTCTTTGCGCAGGGCAGCAACTGCTGCCGCTACCTCAGCTCGATCGCAACCCAGCATTTGGCCTGCAAAGACCGCCGCATTCTTGGCGCCAGCCTTTCCTACTGCAAAGGTAGCGACTGGGATCCCACCCGGCATCTGAACTGTCGACAGCAACGCATCCACGCCGTCCAAGACACCACCCGGCAGCGGGACGCCGAGGACCGGCTTAAGCGTCTTCGCTGCGACGACACCCGCCAGGTGGGCCGCCATTCCGGCACCACAAATGAAAGCCCGACACCCGTCGGCCTCCGCTTGAGCGATGATGCTCTCAGTCCGTTCGGGGGTGCGGTGGGCAGACGTCACATGAGTGCGTGCGCGCATACCCAGCTTCTGAAGAAGCTCGACTGCCGGCTTCATTAGCGGCCAGTCACTGGTCGAACCCATCAAGACACAGACATCAATCTTGGACAACGGTATCCCCCAGTTGTTTCAATGAGTCAGCGCCAATGTCAGTGCGGTACATCGCATCGGCGAACTTGATCTTCTCAACACCAGCATAGGCGGTATCGAGTGCATCTTTCAGATTGGGTCCTCGTCCACAAACCGAGAGTACCCGACCACCTGCAGTGACCAAACGACCATTGTCATCCCGCGATGTGCCAGCGTGATATATCGTCACACCTGGAAGTGCCAGCGCTGCATCAATGCCGGTAATCTCATCACCTTTGCGCGGGCTATCCGGATAGCCGTCCGCACCCATTACAACACAAGCCGCTGCCTCGCGCCTCCATTTGAGCGATCCAGCCGCCAACTTGCCGTCAGCCGCAGCACGCATTACATCTGCCAAGCTCTCATCAAGACGAAGAAGTATGGTCTGTGTTTCGGGATCACCGAATCGGCAGTTGTACTCCAGTACGCGGGGGCCCTTCTCAGTCAGCATTAGACCGACGTAGAGAACGCCACGATACTCACGACCTTCGGCTGCAAGCCCCTGAATCGTCGGTTTGACGATTTCATCCAATACCTGTCGCGAAGTGCCGGAGGGTAGAACTGCAGGAGAATGCGAACCCATTCCGCCGGTATTCGGGCCCTCATCCCCGTCGTGGGCGCGTTTATAGTCATGGGACGTCGCCAATGGCACCCATCTGGTGCCATCCGAGATCACCATGTAGGAGAGTTCTTCA
>JAAESQ010000915.1 GCA_024229275.1 bacterium
GGCCATCCGCGTTGTTGCACGGACTTGACTTAGAATCACTAAGCCTGCGTCCGCGCGCCTAGCGGCTGACCGCTTCCCGCCTTGCTGAATCCGTAATTATCACGTTGACAGAGCACTAGTTCCTACCCGCCTTCCGGCCAATCCGTAAGTGCAGTGTAAGTGCAAAGGATTGCCCTTACTGCGCATTCTTCAGTATTTTTCGTCGCCTGCGCTAGCTCCCGTCGGCGGATGGACGCGGCTACGTCCTTGCATCCAACCCTACCTGCCGAACCCATTTCACATATCCCTAATGACCGTTAAGAACCGAAATAACCCCGGTACCCAAGGCTGGATACTGGGGTTACTTTGCATTTCTTACGTGGTCGGTGTGCTCACGGTCAGTACATGGGAGCTTCGGGATCCGGAACTCGCTGAGCGTCCACTCTCGGAGCTCGTAAAGCCAGCGAGATACGTCTCGCTGTACCAGACAGTGGACGAGCTGCTGCCGATCCTGCAAAAGGATCGGGATCATATCGCCATTGTCGTGGACGAGTTCGGTTCAGCGGATGGTGTCATCACGCTGGAGGACGTGCTCGAAGAGGTCGTGGGGGAAATCGACGTCGGTTACGATTTCGAGGAGTATCTGCCAAGGCGCAAGCGCATATTCGAGATGCTCGGTGAGGAGGTCTACCTGATGGACTCTCGATTGCCCGTCTCCGAGGTCAACGAAGTGCTGGCAGTGGATCTCTCGTCGAAGGAAACACACACGATCGGTGGCCTGGTCATGGCGCGACTCCGCCACATTCCCCTCGAGGGAGAGTTCATCGTCGAGGCAGGCTGCCGCTTCGTAGTCGACTCAGCCGCTGAACGCACGGTGCTCAAGCTCCGAGTGGAGCCCGCCAGCTCGATGTAGAACCGGATCAGGCCATCTTCACGACGATATCGTGAAGCACTTCGCCCGCTTCGGCGACGCGGTCTGCGGAGTTCGAGAGATGCCGGTACACCTCTCGCCGTTTGATGGTGTCGACGACAAAGGTCAGGGCGAAGGCAACCGAATTTCCATGCTTGCCCAGCGGTTCAAAGATCTTCGCTAGCGCCTTGATCTGCGGATCGTGTGGTACTTGGTGCTGAATGTATCCGCGGGCATCCAGCAGTTCAGCCAGCGCTTTGCGGTACACCTTCTCGGTATTCCTCTCCGACTTCCTGGCTGCCTGGGCGTCAGGCTCGGCCTCGACAGGGTTGCTGGAGAGCTTGGCAAAGCCCCGCTGCAGTGCCTCGGCACCGTCGCGCATGAGAATGCTCATCTCCAGCGTGTAGCTGTCTGGCTTTACGGCGAGGACCTCCATTTCCCGGACCGTCGTCTTCTGATAGTTGACAACCTGGTCGATGCCGACCATTGCCCGATACAAATCCTCGCGGTCCATCGGCGTGGAGAACGCCCGATTGAGAATGTCGATGTTGCGCGTCTTTAGCTCGTCGCCCTTGTGTTCCAGTTCCCTGACTTTGAGCCCGTGGTCGGCGTCGCCCGTGCGCATGAATTCCACGAAGGCCTCGGACGCCTCCACGACCAGATCACACTGCTCGTTGATCAAGCTGTAGAAATCCTGCGCCCGAGGGAAAACCCGGTCCACAAGCCGGGTTATGAGGTTGCTCGATCTTTCACTCATCGTTCCACCCCTCGATCGCCGAACAGTTGTTGTGCCTGGTCGAATGCCGCAATTAACCGACGCCCACCGTTAACCAGACGAGATAGTAAGTCGCGACTGCCATCAGCCCGGATCCCGGAATGGTGATCATCCAGGTGCTCACTATTTCCTTGGCCTTCGCCCAGCGGACGGCTTTAGGTCGCTCCGAAGCGCCGATTCCCATAATGGAAGAGCTCACCACGTGCGTGGTCGACACCGGCGCACCGATTACGGAAGCGCCGAAGATAACCGCGGCTGAGGTGAGCTGAGCGTCGACCGCGTGCAACGGGCGGACCTTGTAGATGCCGAAACCGACCGTACGCACAATTCGCCAGCCGCCAAGCATCGTGCCCATGGTAATCATGAGCGCACAGGAGATGATCACCCACAGAGGCACCACGAATTCTTCGAGATAGCCGCCAAGCACGAGCACCATGGTAATGATACCCATACTCTTCTGGGCGTCGTTTGCACCGTGGGAGAAGGATAGTCCCGCAGAGCTGAGCCATTGAAACTGGCGCAAATAGTGGTTGGCAATCGGTTTTGCACCGCGCAAGACCAGAGCCATGAAGCGGTGAATCAGGAACCCCGCCCAAAAACCAAGGATGGGCGAGACGATCAGTGACAGAAGGACCTTGCTGACGCCGGTAATATGGCCGTCGGCGAGACC
>JAAESQ010000916.1 GCA_024229275.1 bacterium
CTTCACTCCACCCGGACAGTGGGCAAAGTTGTCATACGCCCCGACCTCGCCCAAACCCGGCCCCACATTTCCGATCGCTGTTAGCGACGCGGTCAACGATGTCAACACGTCATAACCATACGCCGCTACAACCGCTGCGCCAATCAACGCCAACAACATGTACGCCGTGAGAAATGCCCAGATACCAGAGAGGACCGTATCCGGCACGACCTCACCGCCGTACTTCACCGGTCGCATTGCATGTGGATGAATCAACCGATAGAGCGTCGCTCTCAACGACCGCACCGCCAGCAACGTTCGTAGACTCTTGATCCCGCCACCCGTCGATCCTGACATGCCCCCTAACACCAGCAAAACCAAGATCGCCATCAGCGCCAAGTTCGGCCACAGCTCGAAATCAGCCGTTACATATCCAGTCGTCGTCAGCAGTGACACCGTCTGAAACGCAGCCGCACGAACGGTGTCCCCGATCCGCGCCCCAGCGCTGTGGGTTACAACCGAAAACAGCGCCACACCGACAAGGACGACACCAAGGAAATAGCGCAGCTCTGCATCCTTGAGCACTGTACGCCCTCGCCCAACGACGATCTTGTAGTGAATGACAAAGTTGATGCCGGCCATCAGCATGAATAGAGTGATGATCCACTCCACTGCCGGCGACCCAAACTCACCAACGGATGCGTTTCGAGTGGAAAACCCGCCGGTAGCGAGCGTCGTGAATGCATGACACAAAGCGTCATACGCACTCATACCGGCAACTCTTAATGCGACCCACTCGAGCACTGTCAAACCAAGGTAGATCCCCCACAACGATCGCGCCGTCGCCGTCAACCGGGGCCTGACCTTGTCCGCGACAGGCCCGGGCACCTCGGCCTTGAAGAGCTGCATTCCCCCGATGCCCAGGAGCGGAAGAATGGCAATCGTAAACAGAATGATCCCCATGCCTCCCAGCCACTGACTCATAGCACGCCACAGCACCAACGAACGGGGCAAAACGTTGATGTCCTGCACCACGGTTGACCCCGTCGTGGTAAATCCCGACACTGACTCAAACACTGAGTCGATTGGACCCAAAGCTCCAGTCAGTAGGTACGGCAAAGCGCCAACAAGAGAGACAGCAATCCACGCCCCACCAACAACAAAGAATCCGTCCCGAGGTCGAATGCGTCTATCGGTGGTGCGATTCGAGATCACCATCGCGCCACCGATCAAGGCCGCCAAAATCAGGCTTCCAAGAAACGGAGATTTCGGCTCGGTGAAGATGGCAGCAGCTATGAGTGGCACGACAAGGAACGCACTCGTCGCCAGCAGCAGCCAACCGATGATGTAGGCGTCAAATCGTCGATTCATGGAATTTGGAGATCCGTCCGCCACAAGGCATCGAACTGACTCATATATTGACCTCTAGAAAGCCGTCAAGCTGTCCTGCGTTTTCCGCCGTCGTGATGAACATCACCTTATCGCCAGGCACAACGCGATCGTCCCCTTTTGGAACCAGGATGCGATCCTCGCGCTGAAGCGCGGCGATGAGGATCCCTCGAGGCAACGCCATTTCGGCAAGACTGCTCTTCACCAATCGACTGCGCGGCTGCGCTTCGGCTTCGATGACTTCAACCGAGTCCTCGATCAGTGGCGCAACCGCTGTGACACGACCACGCCTTGCAAATTGGAGCGCAAGCCCGACCGACAACAGCCGAGGCGAAATCACAGCATCAATGCCGACTTCTCCGAGGAGTCCGACCAGCGCGGGGTTGTCGACCAGAGCAAAAGTGTGCGCCGCGCCGAGTCGCCGTGCCAACAGACAGCTCACGACGTTCTCTTCGTGATCATCTGCGCACGCGACGAAGCCCTCCACTCGCTCAGCACCTTCCTCCACCAACAGCTCCCTATCGGTAGCGCTGCCATGAATAACAAGGGTATCGTCGAGGGTGGAAGCGGCCTGTTCGCACAACGCCGAATCGGCTTCAAAAAGCGTCACCGGCACCTTCATGGACTCAAGCCTTTGGGCGAGGCTGATCCCGATTCGGGTCGCCCCGGCTATCATGACTCGCCGCTCTTCGCTCCGCTTCAAGCCAAGCAGAGACAGCACGTTCTCCATCTCGGAGGGATCCATCGCGAAGTAGACCAGATCCCCCCCGCGAATCTCGGCATCACCGTGGGGCACCATCCACGTTCCATCGCGTCTGATCGCGACAACCAACATCGGTGTGGCCGGAAACAACAGTCGAAGATGCGACAGCAAAAGGCCGTTGAACTCGCTGGCGTCCTGAATGACAAAACCGGCGACGATTAACCCTCCATCGAAGAACGGCACAACATCGACCGCACCGGGCACAGGCAAAAGCGAAACCACCCGTTCCACCGCCGCCACATCCGGATTGATCGCAAGCCTCTCGCCTCCGATTTCGGAAGCGATCGCGCGAAAACTCTCCTCATGCCCTGACTCTCGCAACCTCGCCACTACTCGTCGCACCTTGAACAATGCTGATCCAACCAGCGCAACCACCATATTGGCTTCGTCTGAGTCAGTCGTCGCAAAGAGTAGATCGCAGTTCTCGATTCCCGCCTGCAGCAAGACCGGCACTGTCGCACCGTTGCCCCTCAGAGTCTGAACGTCGAGTTGCTCGTTGAGCTGCGAGACCAGCTTGCGATCTCTCTCGACCAGGACCACGTCGTGCCCATCTCCTGCGAGCTTCGCCGCAAGAGACGACCCGACAAGCCCACCACCGACGACTATGACCTGCATGACTCTCCTTACTACCCCGGCACCATTGGTCGCGACCTCATTTCAAATAGATGGGTAGTGCTCTGGGGGTCAGTGTACACAATCAAGGGCTTATCCCGGCGGTTCTCCCTGCAGTCGTCGCCGTCCAAAATTGTTGATGATCGACCCACACTTTCCAGCGCCAAGGCTTACCGGACGAGAGATCTTCCCGGCGAGCACCGTTCCCTCAATATGAGCCCTGTTTCCACTATGGTGCAGCACCCCCGTCAATCCATATTCGGATCAACTCCAACTCCTGTTGGGGAAGCTGCTTGGCGCCGAACAGAGTCTTCGGCATGCCTTTGCCGACCGTTTGCTCGTGAATCAACTTCAGCCAAAGGTAGGAATCTGCGGA
>JAAESQ010000917.1 GCA_024229275.1 bacterium
ATACCAGAACCCCGACTGGGTCGGTGAGAACGCCGAAAGCCTGCAAGAGGACACGCCGGACGAAGCTCGGACATACCGGCTCGATACCAACGACAGACTGTCCGTGACCTTGGGCGGCCCGATCGTGCGCGACAAGCTGTGGTTCTTCGTCGGCGCCGAGCGGGGGCGCTTCAACGCCTACTGGCCGGACCAGGTACCGGGCCCCGAGCCGAAGGATGATACCTCGGACCTATACGACGGGAAGATCACCGCGCAGCTCGGCCATAGTCACCGCCTCAACCTGACGTATAACGACCACGAAAGACTTGAGCCCTCTGGGGGATGGACTGAGGGCAGCGTCTGGGAGGAGCCCACGACATGGGATGAGTTTTCGGTGGATACCCAGAGCTGGGCCCTGGATTACAGCGGAATCTTCGGCTCGAACACCATCCTCGAGGCGCGCTATGGTGAATTAGAGAGCCATGAGGAGGTGCGGGCCCAAACCCCGACCGACGAGCAGCACTTCATCGACTATACCGTGTATCCGAATGAGACCTTCGGCGGCAACTATTGGCCCTGGCTTTGGGACAGCCACATGGAAACGGGGGAAATAAAACTCACCCAACACGCCGACGACTTCCTCAAGGGGGACCACGAGTTTCGCTTCGGAATCCAGTACAACCGGATGGGTGAACTCGGCGAACCTACTGGCATAACATATTCTTACAAGTACGACTACTATAACGTTTTCTACGGAACCGACTATTACTGGTACGAGTACAATTACCGGTTCGTGGCTACTCCGCACTTCTACGGGGGCGAATCCGAAA
>JAAESQ010000918.1 GCA_024229275.1 bacterium
AGCTTGAGGCTGAGCTGATCGTTGTCCGCTGCAGTGCGCCCGACGAGGACGATCATTCCATCAGGAGACTCGAAGACACGCGCAATCGACTCTCCTCGATACACACCCGTATCGGCATCGGAAGGCAGCGGCGTCTTGTCCCGTCGTCCCATGCGTCCATCATAACCGTCCAGAGGCGACGGCTGAGGCCACCGACTTTCTCCTTCGCCGAGCGCTAGCCCCGCATCGCGTCGGCCGGATTGCTTCCGAGAGCCCGTTTCGCTGGAATCAAGCACGCCAGCACCGCCGACGCAACCAGCACGACAAGGACTGAGAACCAAGTTGGAAGGTCGAAGGGGCTCGTCGCAAAGAGCAAATCGCCAAGGAAACGGCCACCGATCGCAGCTGCAATCATCCCGACGACTACACCGCCCACAATCATCAGAGTTCCCCTACCGACAATCCATCGAGCGACTTGGGCCGGTCCGGCTCCCAAGGCCACTCGAATACCGATCTCACGCGTCCGCTCGGCTACAAAATACGCCATCACTCCGTAGAGTCCTGTCGCCGCAAGGATGAGTGCGACCACGGCGAAACCTGTCAAAAGCATGGTCGAGAATCTCGCCTGCGACAACGCATCTGACAACCAGCCGGCCATCGTCCCTTCGTTGTATGCCGGCGCATCCTGTTCGACTTCGCGAATCGCCGCACGAACGGCGGGCAACATCGATGTGGCCTCGCCTTCAGACTCGATCACCAACCGCAAGTTGTTGTCGGGATACTGGTGATACGGCAGATAGAAGACTGGACGAGAATCCATCGCAGGCCCGTTATCGCGCACGTCCGCGGCAACACCGACGATCTCCATGTGAATGCCGTCTCCCCATGGCAGCGTCAACTTCTGACCGATCGGATTCTCACCTGGATACACGCGTTCCGCCAACATATTACTGATGATTACAACCGGCGCCTCGCCGTGCCGATCGGCAGCCTCGAACTCTCTGCCCGCGAGTAGACGAACTCCGAGGGTAGAGAAGAAACCGTCGGTGACGATTCGGCGGGTTGCCGGCACCCGGTCGTCATCTGTAAGCGGCGGGCGATCCGTCCGGTGAACTCTGTTGTATGGTCCACCAAAGAGCGGAAGCTGATCGGAAGCTGCAGCGCTCACAACACCCGGCGTGCTTCGGATCCGGTCAAGTATGTCGCGAAACGCCTGCGAGGTCGGCTCGGGTTCGCTATAGCGGAAAGCTGGTAACTGAACGTTCACGGTGAGGCGTCGCTCGATGTCGATGCCAGGATCGACCATCTGCAACCGGAGGGCACTACGGATAAGCAAGCCTGCTGCAATCAACAGAACCAGCGACAGAGCAACCTGAGTTGAAACCAAGAGAGTACGCAAGCGGAGGCCTTTGCGGCTTTCCGTCGTACTGCGACCTTCACGCAGCGTTTCAGCCAAGCGAATACGTGCTCCTTGAAGCGCGGGAGCAATGCCGAACAGAAGGCCGGCGAGACAGGTCACTGCAAGCGACACCAACAACACCGATCCGTCGATGGCGATGGAATCGACCCGAGGCAGTCCGGCAGGCGCAAACGCCTGCAACAGCCTCACCCCTCCAACCGCAAAGCCAGCGCCGAGCACGCCTCCGAGAAGGGTCGGCACAAAACTCTCGACTAGGAGTTGGCGCGCGATGGTCCCTCCTGACGCTCCCAACGACCGTCGCAGGGCCATCTCGTTGTACCGCGCCATGACTCCGGCCAGCGACAGAGAAGAGAGATTCGCACACGCGATCAGCAGCAGTAGTCCCGTCGCACCCATGAGCAGCATCATGAGCGGTCGGATACCTGCAAAAAAACGCTCGTGCAAACTCAGGAGGCGTACGCTCCACCCTTTCTTTGAGTCGGGATAGGTCGACGCGATCGAAGCCGCTACCGCCGCCATCTGATCCTCGGCCTGTTCAATACTCACACCATCCCGTAAGCGGCCGAACATAAAGAAGTTATTGTTCCCGCGCCCACTCTCCTGAGACCCACCCTGTCTCATCGGAAGCCACATCTCGACGCCGGCGGGAAAATCGAAGGATTCTGGCATCACTGCGACGACTTCGTGCGGAGCGCCGTCGATTGAAACAGCCTGTCCGATGATCGACGTGTCGCCACCAAATCGCCGCTGCCAAAGTTTGTGGCTGAGCGCCACGACGGCCGGTCCGTCGAGGACTTCTTCTTCTGGCACGAACGAGCGCCCTCGCATCGGTTCAACGCCAAGGGTAGAGAAGAAGTTGTGCGAGACCGAGGTCGAGACCACACGCTCTGGCTCTCCAGTACCGGTGAACACCCGTCCAGGGCGCCAAAGCAAGAAGGCGCCCAAGGATTCAAAGACATCGCACTCCTGGCGATAGTCAAAGTAGTCTAGCGCCGAGATCGAATTATCCTCGCCAAGATGAGTCACAGCCCACGCCCACACCAGACGATCCGGTTCGGGGTATGGCAACGGCTGAAGGACTACCCCACGTAATGCCGTGTACATCACTGTCACGGCCCCAATTCCGATTGCAAGAATCAGCACGCTGACGAGAGAATACCCAGGCCTGCGGAACAAGCCGCGAATGGCTCCCTTAAACTCGATTCCCAGCGAATCAAACATGTGCATCCTCCCCTGTCGGCCCCGACATGATGTCTTCCCAAACCTTAGTAGTGCAGGACGGATGCCAAAGCTGTGACGGTAATGTGTAGGCATAATGTCGTGGCAGTGCTCGCAGGTGAAAATACGCTGTTCGCATTCGAACACAGTTGCATAACTCCTCAACAATGGCTATCTAGAAACTGGGCGCCACTCAAAGAAAGACAGGGCGCGAATATCGCGCCCTGTCAACACTTTGGAGGATGAAGGGAGGTTATCGGCGGGGTATCAGTTCGAACAACTTAAAGGCAGGAATAATCGCTTGCACATCGTCTGCGCGATGGATAAATCCCAGACGGCCATATTGATCCTCATCAAGCAGCGCGACAAAGTCTTCGTGGTAGATGAGGTGGATTTCAAGAAGGGTCTCGCCGAGATCCCTGCGCTGAAGGACAAGCGCTCCCACCTCTGCCGGATCCGGATCTTCCAGTTCGAACAACTCGTCGAGCTGCGCCTGAATCTCCGCGATGTCCCACTGGATGGGCTGTTCCTCCTCACGATGGATCTCGTAGATGTTTCTCCACTCAGCAGCCTGTTCCTCGGTCAGCTGGAGGAAGCGAACAACCTGATTGTGAGCGGCATGAACACCGGGAGGTGGTCCCTGGGTTTCGGTTTCTTCTTGGGCCAACGCCGCGGTAGGCGCCAGCATGATCAAGGCCAATAGGCCAACAAACACTTCTTTCATCTGTCGATTCTCCTTCTCAAATGGTCTTTCACACGGTGTGTACACGCCCATACGACGCATGAAAGGAGCCGAAGTTGACGGCGGGGGCTCGAAGAGAAGTGATGATGGTCACAGGGCCTGAATCTGGGAGGAGGAATGACAACGTTGCTGTGATTCTGAATCTGTATCTGAATCTGCCTGCCGCTACTTCCCCTTCGGCAACTGATGAACTGCCTTCCCGAGAGCGGCCTCGACTGCTTCCTGCAGTGCCTCTGACATCGTCGGGTGGGGGTGAATGGTAAGACTCACGTCCTCGAGAAAAGCGCCCATCTCCAAAGCCAAGGTGGCCTCTCCGATAAACTCGGATACGCCCCGACCCACGGCGACAATTCCGAGCAGCTGCTTGCTTTCGGCATCTGCAATCGCCTTGACGAATCCATCGGTGGCATCCAATGACATTGCGCGGCCCGATGCTCGGAACGAAAACGTCCCTGTAACTACTTCATAACCCTGTTCACGCGCTTCGTTCTCACCCAGCCCCGTCCATGCGATCTCGGGATCGGTGTAGATGACAGCCGGTACAGATACGGCGTCAAACGCGGCTGGTTCATTGCCAATGACCTCGGCAGCAACCTTGGCCTCTTGGTACGCTTTGTGCGCGAGCAGAGCCCCTCCGACGACATCTCCAATGGCATAGATACCGGGCACGTTCGTCTGCATTCGTTCGTTGACCTTGACGAAACCTCGGTCATCCAACTCGACGCCGATGTCTTCGAGACCAACGCCCGATGAGTTCGGAACCCGACCGATACTGACGAGAACGACATCGGTTTCGAGTGTGGTTTTCTCGCCATCAGGCCCTTTGACGACAACTTGCGCCGGCTCTCCACCATCGAGTTCCTCGGCTCCATGTCCGAGAAGAAGTTTGACACCGAGCTTCTTCAAACGTCGGGTCAGCGCTTGGCCAACCTCTGGATCCAGGGTAGGGGCCAGAGTCGGCAGCGCTTCGACCACCGTCACCTCAGACCCAAGCTTTGCGTATACCGAACCAAGCTCGAGGCCGATATAGCCTCCTCCAATTACCAGCAAACGCTGCGGTATCTGTGACAGGTCAAGCGCCTCGCGCGAACCGATCACGACCTTCCCATCGACGTCGAATCCTGGCAGCGGCATCGGAGAGGAGCCAGTTGCAATAATTGCTTGTTCGAATTCGACTTCACTCCGGCCATCGCTGCTCGTCACCACAAGAGAACGGTCGCTGACAAACTCGGCGCGACCTTGGACGATATCGACACCGTTTTTCTCACAAAGCATCTTGACGCCACCGGTGAGGCGACCCACGATACCGTTCTTCCACTTCATCATGCGCTCGAGATCGACTGTGACCCCGGAAACATCGACACCCATCGAGCTTGCGCCTTGGACTTCGTGCGCCAGATCCGATGCATGGATGAGAGCTTTGGATGGGATGCAACCCTCGTTTAGGCACACTCCTCCGAGAGTCTCCTCAGCCTCGACCAAGATGACGTCCTTGCCCAGTTGCGCGAGTCTGATGGCGGCGACATAACCGCCGGGCCCGCCACCAATAACAACGGTCTGGCACCCTCTCGATACCGAACCCACAACCATCACAGCCTCACCGTCAGTAGATTCGGGTTGGACACCATGCGCACAATATCGCTCATGAATCGTGCAGCATCTGCGCCATCAATGTAGCGATGATCGAACGAAACGCTGAGATACATCTGATCGCGGATCGCGATTTCTCCATTGACCACCGCCGGACGTTCCTTGATGGCATGAAGACCGAGGATCGCCAGCTCGGGTGGGTTGAGAATTGGGGTGGCAAAGACCCCGCCTAACGGACCCAGGTTAGTGATTGTGCATGTGCTACCTCGAAGCTCAGGCAGCGCGAGCTGACGAGAACGTGCTCGTTCAGCGAGATCGGCCACCTCACGTGCAATTGTGATCATGTCTTTTTGGTCCGCGTTCTTGAGGACAGGAACGATGAGACCCTCAGGGGCATCGACCGCGATGCCGATGTTGTAGAACCGCTTGAGGATGATCTCGTCGCGTTCCTCGTCAACCATCGCATTGAAAATCGGATGATCCTTGAGCGCGGTTATCAGTGCTTTAATGAAAAACGGAAGCAGTGTGAAGCGTACACCGTGCCTCTCTTCGATCATCGCCTTGCCCGCACGGTGATGCGCCAGAAGATCGGTCACATCAGCCTCGTCGACGTGCGTCACGTGGGCCGCCATCTGCTTGGACGCGCGCATCGCTTCTGCGATCCGTTTGCGCAGATGAGTGATCGGAACACGCTCGACATCTCCGTCGGGTCCAGTCTCTACCGTGCCGTGGAAGGGATGCACCACCTCGACTGCCTCGGGGGCTTCCTCAACATCTCCAGATGACGCCCTTGGACTCATAAGTGACGCCGGCTCAGCACACGCGACCTTGTTCTCCTGCAGTGCCAGAGCTTCTCTCTCCACGTCTTCATCGGTGATCCGACCACCGCTACCGCTTCCGTCAACGGTAGCCAGATCTATCCCGAGACGGCGAGCCAAGGCCCTTGTGCGTGGCGTTGCTAACGGTCTACGAGGCGGACGACTCGCGTCTTCGTCCTCGGGTTCCTGAACCGCGGCGACGGCTGCTGCGACGGCCTCACCATCGACCGACTGAGCCATATCGGCATCGGCGACGTCATCGGGAAGATCCTCCCCGGCTTCACCGATAGCAATCAGCGCGTCCCCTACTTCGATCGTCGCATCGGCTGCGACATGAAGGCGCAGAACGACACCGGCCTTCGGAGACGGTAACTCGACAACGGCCTTATCGGTCTCTACCTTGAGGAGCGGTTCGTCCTCGGCAACTGTCTGGCCTTCAACAACGAGCCATTCGACAACTCTGCCCTCATGAATACCCTCACCAACATCCGGAAACTTGAACACAAACGCCATGATGCTCTCTCACCTCTTGTCAGTCGCAATC
>JAAESQ010000919.1 GCA_024229275.1 bacterium
ACCAGTGGTAACCCAGCGATGACCGAGGCTACTGGCCTCCACCCCGGTAAGGAGTGGGAGCGGCCAGAGCATTTTGCCGACGACTTCTCATGGGGCTACAGGGTAGTCAGTCGTTTGACTTACAACAACGCCATCGGAGCGTGGAGTCTCGCGCCACGAGTTGCATGGCAACACGATGTCGACGGCGTAACTCCGGGACCCGGCGGCAGCTTCATCGCGGGTCGAACCGCACTGACTTTCGGCATCATGGCCGATTTCCAGAACTCGTGGCAGATCGACCTCAGCTATACCAGCTACAGCGGCGCCGGACGTCACAACCTGATTAACGACCGCGATTTTGTCGGCGGTTACATCAAGTACTCGTTCTAGGGCAAGGGAGGGAAAACTATGCGAAAGAACCTAAACCTCATGCTCGGATGCGCACTGGTGCTCGCCGTCGGAATGACGGTGGGAGTGTGGGCCGAGCTTTCACCGGATGAGATTGCCAAGCTCGGCAACGAATTGACACCGATGGGTGCCGAGAAGGCCGGCAATGCCGAAGGAACGATTCCTGCCTGGGAGGGTGGCATCACCTCGGCACCTGAAGGTTGGGCGCCCGGACAGCACTTCGTAGATCCGTTCGCCAATGACACGGTGAAGTTCACAATCACAGCGGCCAACGTGGGTCAGTATGCGGACAATCTTTCGGTGGGTCAGAAGGCACTCTTTGAGACCTATCCGGACACCTACAAGATGAAGGTTTATCCGACTCGGCGCAGTGGATCGTTTCCACAGCGGATCTACGACAAAACAAAGGAAATCGCCGGAACGGCAAAGCTCGCCGAAGGCGGAAATGGAGTGACTGGAGCGATCAACGGGATCCCATTCCCGATCCCCAAGAACGGCCACGAGGTCATCTGGAATCATCTGTTGCGCTATCGCTCTGACAGCGCCTCCCGCGATATCGGGCAGGCGGCGCCAACGCGTGGCGGAAACTATACATTGGTCAAGTTTCATGATGAGTTCTACATGCAGTACAGCATGGAGGGCAAAACTGAAGCGGACCTCAACAATCGGATTCTCTTTTTCAAGCAGGAAGTGATGGCCCCAGCCCGACTCGCGGGTGGAATTCTGCTCGTGGGTGAGACCCTTGATCAGGTCAAGGAACATCGTAACGCCTGGCTCTACAACCCTGGTCAGCGAAGAGTCCGCAGGGCTCCGAACGTGGCTTACGACAACCCTGGCACAGCGGCCGACGCCATGCGTACTTCGGATCAATTCGACATGTACAACGGCGCACCTGATCGCTATGACTGGAAGCTGGTGGGTAAGAAGGAAATATACGTACCCTATAACTCTTACAAGCTGCAGGATCCGTCGGTGAAGATCAAGGATATCCTCACACCACTGCACATCAACCAGGACCTGGTGCGCTACGAACTCCATAGAGTGTGGGTCGTGGATGCCACCCTCAAGGACAAGGCGCGTCATATCTACAAGCGGCGAACCTTCTA
>JAAESQ010000920.1 GCA_024229275.1 bacterium
AGCCGGCTGGGATGGAGAGCGAGTGTAACGAGGTGAAGGGTGAATGCCCTGAATCTGAACCATAGCCCCGAGAATCGTTTGAATTTTGGGTGTGGGCTGATCCTCTCAGTCAGGGTGCAGGCCATGCAGGAGACGCGCTAATGACGAGCGTCGATTGCCCCCCCGGGGTCGTAGACAGCATCGAGTTACACAACGGCAGGCAAGCAACCAGGCGAGCGACGAGCAAGGGCTCTTGGGGAAAGGTGCAATACAAGTACCCGAGTATGAGCAACGATGTAAAAAGAGGAGTTCAAATGGCCGCGTCGCGAGTGATGGGGACCGGTACGCCGCAACGGTTAGCGCTGAAGTGGGGTAATGCCCACCGAGCGAAGGTCCCCACGGTGGGTCGTCCGTGGAGAGGGAAGCACTGTCACTATGCAAGGGGTGAGTAAGCAGTGAGCACAGACCTGATACGGATAGGTGAGAAGGCGCGCAAGGAACCAGAGCTGGTCTTCACCAGCCTGTACCACCATGTCACTGAC
>JAAESQ010000921.1 GCA_024229275.1 bacterium
GCATGTACGCCAGGTGCATCAGCAACTGATCGCGAGTCATCCTGTTTGCCCAACAGTGGAATTTAGATTGGGCTGCCTCTGCCCTGAGCATTGAGGAGCTCAGCAGCAGGGATCGAGCAACACTGGCAGCGCCCACAAGCAGCGACACGATTGCCTGGATGGTCGGGAAGCTCTCGTCACCTTTCTGAAAGGGCTCTCGATTATAGGAGTCGCTTCAGAGGAAGTGCCAAGCGTCCTTGCGTGGAAGCCCGTTGAACAAGTCAGTAGGGTTGACTACCAAGGCGCCAGCAGCGCGCAACTTTTCCCTCACACAGGAGGAATACGTGTCGTAGAGGCGAGACTTGGCATTCCACGTTTCAGCATCGCCTCCGCAAATGAAGACACTTCTGCTGAAGTTCGTCCTGATATAGCCAAGGACCGAAGCGAAGGTTTCGTAGAACGCGTCTGAGAGGGTGGGCCTAAGTTTGCAGTCACTTGTGAAGAAGTCATTGAAGGACCAGACAACTACAAGGGTTGTGTCGATAACGACCTCCTCGGGGTACGCAATCTCTTTCGCCATCTGTTTGGCGTCCACGAGACGTCGCAAGAAGGCGAGGAGTTCTACCACGGTCCCACCGGACGTGACTGCCTCTGCGGTGCTTGCCGCAAGACCGCAACACTCGGTGATCGCCTTGGAGACAGCGAATGCTCCATACTTTGGCTTCGTGGCCCCACCATTCTTGAGGTATTTCAAGGAGAGCGTGGAGTCGGACCACAAGTGAAAAGCAGGTGCCTGCGAATCGCTTGGCGGTGGCATCACGGTTTCCGTCCCAGTACCCGAGCACTTTTTCCTGAACTCGCTGGGCGACGTGATTTTGTCAAGGAAGTGGTGCTTTGCAGCCGTGA
>JAAESQ010000922.1 GCA_024229275.1 bacterium
CTCAGAAGCCTGCGATGCTTTCGGACCCAGAGCTTTCGCTGCCTGGCGGTCCAACTCTTACGTAATCCCGCCACCTTTCCCAGGTGCTCAACGGCATGGTAGAAATCGATCAACTCGTAGACCTGCTCAGGTTTCAGTCCCAATCCGTGCACCAGCGCTGAGATTCGATTCCATATCCAGCGTGCGCCATCAGCGACGAACAACACTTGGTCAGCCTCGGTGATCCCCAGCTGCCCAAGATAGCTACGCAGCAACTTGAACAGGGCATCAGGCCCGCGGATGTTCGCATCCATCACCGGCATGAAGCTACGCTCGAGCTTGCCCTCGGCATCGACCACATAGATGATGAACAGCTTTGGTTCACGCCAGGCGCCTTTGTAAGGGGAGCGGCCTTTTGCCGTTTTCCGACCCCGCTTTTTCTCCCTCAGGCGAATTCTGCCTCCATCCATGCTAGCCACCACACGGCGTCCGGCAACATTCTCATCAAAACCCAGGCCCTTCAAACGCTGGGTCAGCCGCGCTCTTTGCGAAAACCGGTAGGTGATTCTACGTAATACCTTGATATCTATTCTCACCCCTCGCTCGGCCAACACATCTCTGGCCTCTGCCAATGAGCCCAGCATGGCAGCCAACAGACTCACCTCGGCAGCAAATCCCGAGGTACAGCGCTCGTTGATTCCCAGCAAGAGTAACCCGAGATAGAAGCCTCGACACCGTCTCTTGCCTGAACGGTTCCCCGTTCGCCTGAAGTACCTCGCTTTGACCCATATCTCATAACCGCTAGCCGTGCGTACCCACACCCCCTCGCTTTCATGGTTCTTCAGCCGATGCGGCCAGTCTGTCACCAGCTTGCTCTGCGCCTCCTGCATCTGTTCGGAATCGAGTGAGTGCTGTATTTGTCGGCCTGTAAGAAGTGCGGCCAGCTCCTCGGTCAGCTCTCGTATCGCTCGCTCCAATTCTTCGAGCTCTTCCGGCGACTGCACCAAACGTGGGTTTTCTTGGTAGTCTCGTAAGTTATCTTGTATCTCATCGACCCTCGCCTGATATGCCTCAGAACCCGCAACTGCCTGAATTCCTTTCACTTTCACCGATATATCCCCCCTGGAGGCGCACAAATCCAGGGGGTATGCTGGAACAAGCGTTGGAGATTGTCTAGCTCTTTGTCGCTTCCTGGCTCGTCTTGTTCTTTGTGGCCACGGCTATCCACCGATGCTCACCACCAAATGTCTGGCTCGTGGACCCTCTGTGAGCGGATTACAGGCCACAGAGCCGCCGCTTTGCGCCCAAGTCAG
>JAAESQ010000923.1 GCA_024229275.1 bacterium
ATCGCAGTCGTCGTGATTGTTTTTTTACTTCTCTCTCAAGCAGTTCTCATGAGGCTACGCATGTATACAGATTCGTCGCGCCTCCTACCAACGGCCAAACCGTTTGCCGAAGCTCACCGGACATCGAGAGAGCTGTTCGGTGAAACAAGCCCACTTCTACTCTTGGTCCAAGCTGACGGGAGCACCGAGAGAGCTTTCGACGAGTTTGTTACACAGCTCGCCGAGGGTCTCACAAACTGGAACGACACACGGCTGGTGGTTTTTCAGCGACCGATGCCGAGGACGATGGAGGAGTTTCGTCGGTTGTTTCGAGTGGGATTATGGCGTGCTTCACCCAAAATGATCGACGATCTCGCATCCGGCCTGAGTCGTGAAAAGATGCGGCGGCAGTTGCTGAGAACCCGAAAGAGGCTTGTCGCGGTTGACGACCCTGAGGTACGTGAACAGGTACGCGGTGATGTTCTGGGCATACTGCAGCGTCTCTCAGCGAGTCTCGAAGGGGGAATGAGCGGCTTGCGCATGTCACCAACGAGTCAATATCTCGAGTCGCTGGACGGCGGGTCGCGCATTATCTGGTTTCAGCCTCAGGGATTTGGTGAGGACAGCACTTACTGTATCGATCTCATGAACCGTCTTGAGGCGCTGGTGACGAAGACCAGGAATGATGTACCTGGTGCTGAAGGAATCACGGTCAGAGCCAGCGGAGTTCATGCCATCACAGCCGAATCGTCGGGGATATTGCTTGGCCAGATGGTGGCGATTTCGTTAGTCTCAGCCCTGCTGCTCTTTGGTCTCCTTTGGCTGCGGTTTCGCAACATTCGGATAACCCTCTTATGTATCGTCCCCCTCGTGGTGGCACAGGTTCTGACCCTCGTGATTGCAGGTTTGCTCTTCAATCCAGTCTTTGCATGGTCTATCGGATTCGTTGCGATCGCAATGGGGCTGGGTCTGGATGTTTCCCTCCACCTTGTGGCTCGTTTTGTCCGTTTCCACTGCAAGGATGGTCCGGGAATAGAACGTGCTACCGAAGCAACGATGCGCGACAGTGGACCGCCTGTGATGGTAGGTGTTCTCAGCACCGCCGCAGCCTTCCTTGCGATTCTGCTGGCGGACTCGCCGGGACTGGATCAGTTCGCCATTCTTACGGCAATTGGGCTGGTCGCCGCACTCGGAGTCACTCTTGTCTTGTTTCCGGTGATGGTGAGACTGCTGAATCCCCAACCGAACTCCGTTTCACGCGTCGGGTCGTCGAAATCCTGGAGTCAGCGATTCTTCGCTGGGGTAACAGCGAGAAAGGGTTGGGCGGCGAGTTTCGCACTGGTCGTTCTAGCGGTCAGCGTGCCGATTGCTTTCAACAGTCGCCTCGATCTCAGCATCGAGAACCTGATTCCGGCAGATCTCGAATCCGTGCATACAGGCCAAGACATCGTGAACACCTTCGGTGGATCCTTCCTCTTGACGTCCCAGGTAATGGTGAGAGCATCGACTCTAGAGGACGTGATTCTTGGCCAATCCGAAGTGGACAGTCTCTTGGCAGAGATGCGGCGGGAAAACAGTATCGCCGGCTATCGCTCAGCCCTTGACGAACTTGGCGATTCGGTCCCACTTCTGCCCGAAGTTGCCTCCTCGATGGCGGATCTCAATGAACGTTTCGTGAATACGCGCGACCAGTTTCTGACCCTACTTGAAGAACTCGGCTTTTCGGCTTCACCGTTCTTTGATGAGTATTTCCAGGTATTGGTCGAGGCCACTCGTCCGCTGGAAGCGGACACGGTCGAGGCCCTTGCAGCCAATCCTCAGAATCGGCTGGTACTTTCCACACAGGAAGATGGAGTCGCGCTGCAAAGCTATTTCTGGCCCGCAGATACTGATGATGATCCGCAAGGGCAGTTTGAGCTCGACAGAGTCATAGAGGTTTCCAGAGAAGTGAGATCCATCTCTCTCCCACAGGGAGTGGCGATCACTGTAACTGGAATTGCAGAGGTCTACAGTCGAGTCAGTGAGATGGTGGTCACGGACTTACGAAGGATCAGTCTGCTCGGGGGAGTGCTTGTTGTTCTCGTTGTCTCGGTATTCCTGCGCAACATTCGATTTGCAGCCCTATGCTTCGTTCCGCTGCTAGCTGCGCTTCCCGCCTCAGCTGCGGCCGCAATGGGCCTCGCGATTCCCCTGGCGCAAACTGCACCTTGCTTGCTTGCGGTTGTTGTCGGGATTGGAATCGACGATGCCGTGCATGTCGTCTATCGTCTGCAGAGAGGAGATTCACTCAAAGGAGTGCTCGTGGAGATAGGGCCTGTCCTCAGTCTCACAACAGCTTCGACCATCATTGGATTTGGTTGCCTTGCACTTTCTAGCCTGCAGGTGCTGTCATCAATGGGTGTCAACATCGCTCTCGGTGTTGCCGCGTGCTGGTTCTTCACCGTGTTTCTGTTGCCGTGGGCAGCAAGCGTTCTAACTCCAAAGGTGGTCACCTCGTCGGTGATGGTCTCCGTGATTCTGGCCGTTTCAGCAGTCGCATCGACCGCGGGAATCGAGAACCTCGACGACCTCCTCGCCAAACTCGAAAAGCGAGCCGCCAATACTCAAGCTATGTCATGTGAAATTGAGCAGACAAAGTCCCTTGAGGTATTCAAAGAACCCGTGCATCTTGAGGGCACCATTGTCTTCATGCAGCCGTCCTACATCAAGGTCGAACTCCAAGGGGACGAGAATCTGGCGCTCTTCTCAAATGGTGAGACAATCTGGTTTGTCGATCGTGATCTGGACGAAGTCGAGGAGTTGCCTGCTACCCAACGATCGGCACTCTCTCATGTACTACCAGGTTTCTCTTTGTCGGATGCCGATGCGCTCCGCAATGAGTTCGACGTCACGATGGAACAGACAGAAGCTGCGCCCTATCGACTAAGGTTACTGCCACGAGCAGAGAGTGATTGGCCCTATGAGTTGGCTATCGTTGATCTCGACACCCATTTGAGAATTGACCGAACCGAGATCAAGTACCGGAACGGCGACACAGTCACAACCCTGTATCGAAAGTGGCGGAAGCACAAAAAACTGCCGCTTGGTTTGTTCACCTATCAGACTCCAACCAATTGAGGACTCAAGTCAGACAAAGTACTGTGTGAAGGGTCGACGAGGCGTCCTCGAAGCCACAGTTCTTGAAAAACTGAAGCTTGAAATCAGCATTGCTGTCTGATCCTTGACGGCTGGCGGTCGGTGTAGGTAGCGTAGTTGGTAGCGTGTTAGCCACGATTGTCCAGCAGTACACTTACCTCATCTGGAGCCTCCTGCTTTTTGGAGTCTTCCTGTTGCTCTTTTGGGTGACGCCTCACAAGAGGCAGGCGATGTTGGTCGCAAGCCTCTATTCGACTCCATACGCTGTGGCTTCGTTGATGTTTGTCCCTGAGTACTGGACGCCGGTTCGACTCGGAAATCTGGCGATCGGAGTTGAGGACCTTGTGTTTTCCTTCGCTAACGGCGGCGTCGTGTGGTGGATGGCGTCGCGGTCGTCCGAGCATCAGATTCATGTCGAGTTCAAGCTCAGGCAGTCGCTCTGGCGATACTGGAAATGCTCCAACATCGGTATCTTCGTCGCTGGGACGCTCTGGGTCTTGGGAGTACGCGTCATGCCTGCTTTCTGGCTGAGCATGGCACTGTTATTCGGGTTCTTCCTCCTCAAACACCCATGGTATTGGCGGCTTTCGATTGCCGGAGCGCTCGGATTCACTGGAATCTATGCAGCACTGACGTCTGCCGTATTCCACCTGAATCCGGGATTTGCCCTGCAGTGGACGGCAGAAAACCTGTCAGGTCATGCGCTGTGGGACATACCTATTGAAGAATTTGCCTGGGCGTTCGGATACGGTGCCGTCTTTCCGATGCTCGTCGCCTATACACTTCAAGCTAAGCTCAGAAAATCACAACCTACTCTCGTCGAGTCGCCTGAGGTGAGGCCGCAATAGCCCGTTCTTGAGTTTGGTGCGTCAAGTACCTTAATGGCCACTTCAGAGTTGTCGAGACTCAGTTCTCACTAGGACGCAATCTCTCGATGAACTCCGTGTTGACCCAGAAGATCTGGTTCGATCCATTGCGCCGGCTGATGTAGAAGAGGTATTTGCCATCAGGCGACACCAGGGGCCAGAGGTTTCACGAGTCTTTTCAACTTCGATCAGAACTCGCGCATGTCTCCAGCTGGCCTCGAGCTACGCTGAGTCCAGTTCTGCCTGAAGATGCCTCTATGCTGAAGGTACCTAATGCATACCTGATTTCGATTCTGTGCCTTGTGCGTCTAGTGAGTAAAATCTTCCATTGTCAATCTCACCGTTGCTGACGGTGTACAACGTCACACCGGAGATCATGTCCATGCTGACCCGTGAGGCAGGAAGTCCGTTGACCGCGGCCGATGAGAGATGGAATCTCGTGTCGAAGCCATCAGCTTCGAAGGACAGTCTCTCTGCCATGTGTAAGTGGCCACCCAGTGCGAGAGTGAAACGGTGAGGCTTCAGCACCTCGAGCACTTTCTTGTGGTTGCCAACCGTATGACGGTACTTGGTTTTGCCGTCGACC
>JAAESQ010000924.1 GCA_024229275.1 bacterium
CGCTCGACCCGGTAGGGTCCAATCGTTTCGAATTCCATCCGGACCATTCTAGTGTGTTTTTTGCTGAATTGAGGAGCGAAATGAGACGGCTAATGGAAACCTGAAGATCAGATGAGTCTGACGAGTGAACGGGAACGTGTTTGTGGACAACTGTGAGGTACGTTGAGTGAAGAATCAGGAGTGAAGGGTGAAGGGTGAAGACAAAGATGCCGATTGGTATCGTGCTTCCCAGCTTCCTAGCTCCCAGTCTTTGCGAACAGCTCGGCAAAGTCAGGATCTGATCGCAACGGGTCGAACCATGGGAGTTCTAGCCAGCGCGAATCGAGACCAAGTTCGATGGCTCGCTGTGCGCTGACCACTGCCGAAATGCGATCGCCAATGACAGCAAAGACCAGAGCGGCATCGAAGTGACTACTCATGTCGTTGGGCGCAAGGCGCAACCGTTGTTGAGCAACAGCAGCGGCTTCTTTGTGCTGTCCTAAATGGGCCAGGCATTGAGAGCGAATCGTTAGCGCTTCCGCACCGTCAGCTTGGGCCAACTCGTCTGCCCGTTCCATTGCTTTGCGATACCACACTTGGGACTCTTCGTGTTCGCCCTGCATCCACAGGCAGTCAGCGTAGTTGAGCATGCCAAGCCCCTTGCTGGAATCAAGCTCAAGGGCCATTCGTGCTTTCTCTGTCGCTTCTTCGACGTTGCCGAGAAGCATGTGAGCGAGACTGAGGTTGGAGAGGAAAGCACCTGTCGGATCTTCTTCCTCGAGTTTTTCGTAGAGAGATACTGTTCGGTGAAGGTCTCCATGAAGAAGGGAAACCTCAGCGATTTTGGCAAGAATGGATCGCTGACCTGGGGCGAACGTCAGCGCTCGTTCGAAGGCGATCAACGCATCTGCCGGTCTGCCATTGTGGTAGTCATGATCGGCAAGCATGTAGAGTGATCTCCACGAGGGTCTTCGAGAACTGAACTCCATGAGTATTTTGCGAGCCCATTTCGTGTCGCCCTTTGCATTTGCGAGATGAGCCTCATACTCCGTAATCCAGTAATCTGCAGGAGATGACAACGAGCCTGCCGTGATGGCCTCCTCGACGCGAGCGTAGTCGCCTTCTGCAAACGCAAGCTCTGCCGTCGCTCGGTGGGTTCGGGGATCGGTCGGTGCGAGACTTCGAGCATCACGAAGAGCTGCTTGACCTTGCTCCAGAAAGGTCACGTCGTTGTTGAGTTGATAGAGATAACGGGCTATCGATATCTCGCCCAGTATGGGTTCGATGAAGTGAGGCGAACGTGTTCTCAAGTCTCTATAGTCGGCGAGTGCCGATTCGTAGTCCAATCCATAGGTGACCCGTTGGCGGATCTGGAAATAGGTCTCCCAATCATCACGCGATGCCGTCGACGTGAATCGGGATGTATTCGGACGATGCTGGGGAAACAATTCGCGAACACTTGACGATATCGCGCCAATAAGGATTTCAAGTCGATCTCCCGGCACGTCGAGAATCTTCACTCCTGCTACGATTCCTGGACCGGAATGTGCTGTCATCTTGATCCGCCAGGTATTGCCATGCGGTGTGCACTCTGAGGTCAGAACACTGTCTGCCGACACGGCGTGGGCGATTTTTGCAGGGTCATCTCCGAGGCCGCGAGTGGAACGTGGACTGATCGCAACGAGGCCTTCGAGTGATGCTACTGCGCTGACCATCGAGGTTTGGACAGCGTCTACAAACAACCGGTCCTTTACATCTTCGCTGACAGTCGATTCCAAGACAGCCACCGCAAGTGTGGGTGGGCGGCGGCTGAGATTGAGCATCCACAACCCGCCGGGGATAATCACCAGAGCAGTGATAACTGTCGTGATGGTCGCCAACGTCCGGCGGGCGTACCGTCGGCGAAGGGCTTCGCTGGTAATGCGATTCAGAGAGGCCTCGTCGCTGGTGACGGTCGGGCTGTCTACGCAAAGTGCGGCCAAGGCCTCGGAGACTTCCCGTGCCGTCGACGGGCGTTTGTTGCGCTTCTTTTCGAGCAGTTGGTCGACGATGAGGTCCAATTCCATCGGCAAGTCCGGGCGAAATCGGCTCGGGGGCGCCTGACGATGTTTGGTGACGCGACGCATGGTTTCGCTCTTGTCTGTGCCCTGGAATGGATGTTGGCCGGTGATCATCTTGTAGAGCAGGGAGCCGAGCGAGAAGAGGTCCGATCGTTCGTCGACATCGTGATCGAGCACTTGCTCTGGAGACATTGCACAGCTGGTGCCCATGACCATTCCGTCTTCGGTCAGGCTGTCTTGCTCTTCATCACGGACTAAGCTTTTGGCGAGGCCAAAATCGAGAATCCTGACCCGTCCGGAAAGATCGATCATGACGTTGTCGGCCTTCAGATCCCGGTGAATGATTCCAAGGTCGTGGGCAGCTTCGAGACCTTCGGCGATCTGGCGGGCGATGTCGATGGCACGATCCAACGGGAGCTGCTTGTCTTTGCCGATGAGATGTGACGCAAGTGATCGACCTTCGACGTACTCCATAACGATGTAGTCGCGTTCACCTTCGGTGAGAATATCGTGAACTTGGGTGATCGCCGGATGGTTGATGCCGGCGATCGCCTTTGCCTCGCGACGGAGGCGCTCTTTGCGCTTTTCAGACAGTTCTTTCGACGGGTGAATCGACTTGATCGCCACCCTTCTATCGAGACGGTCATCCCAGGCCAGGTACACCGTACCCATGCCACCAGAACCGATGTGGCGCTCGATGCGGTAGGGTCCGATACGGTCGGTGGTCATCCCTGCAATTCTACGTTAGATGGAGGGGGAGAGATGCCAGACTTTGCGACAAATGCATTTGCAGAGGCAGGAGATGTCTCGCGTCTCAGAGACAGCAGACATCGAATGACACCGATGGATGCGAGCACTCTCGATGGGCATCGCCATCGAATATGGCGCTATGGCGGTGATAGCAGATACAGAGACAGAGTCAGAAGACAGATTCAGGCTTCAGATACAGACACAGAAATCAGAGTCAGAGCCAGAGAGGAACTCTGAGCACTCGAAGCGGTTTGGTTTCGAAGCATGGTCACTCGGGTCGTTCATGAGGAGTAAGTGAGTAGCCGTTGAGTCAGTCGGAGTCAAGGGTAGGCCAAGGTCAAGCGAAGGGTAGATTCTCCAAACGCGCTTCCCGTGCATTGCCAGGCTTGTAGTTTTGAAGAATGAGAGCGTCGA
>JAAESQ010000925.1 GCA_024229275.1 bacterium
CAAAAACCTTGCATGCCGGCCCAAAGCGGCCGTCAGCAACGTTTTCGCCAAGTCTGGCGCAAGCGCCAGACCATCGGCGCCGCTGAACTCAGGCGTTAGGCGAATTTGCGATCTCTTTGAGTTAGGAGATACCGAGAATGCCGCACAAGGGAAGTTACACGCAGGGGATGATGGTCCTCTTCGATGCGCCATTGTCGATTGAAGACCTTTCCAACCACCTGGAAGGATATGGCCTTGCCAAGATCATCGATGAGTGCGAGGAGTGGGCATTCGGCGGACCAACAGTTGTGATTCCGTATCGGCCTGAAGTTAATGGGTATGTAGCCGTAGACATTGTCGATCGTGAATGGCCCGACGCTATGGGTAGTCCGGAAGATGATTCAGTGCTCTTTGGTGCGTGGGCCATGGGTCATTTCGGGCCGTTTGCTTTCCCCGGAAACTTACAGCGCGCTGCTCAGCAGTCTTGGCACTGGGAGGCAGGTAAGACCCTACCATTCACACACAAGGCGTTTGTGCGCATTCGCAGTAGCTATGCCTTTGGCGCCAGTGATGATACGCCTCTCATGCCGAAGGACTACGAGCCCCAAGATGAACTCTTGTTTGTTACTTCGGTGGCCAGGGGTTTGCTCGGATTGCCTGGGGCCATCTGCTACTTCGATCCCAATGGTGAGACCGTCTACTCCGCAGCCGGAATCGATGAACTAATGAGTCGTCACGCGAATCAAGACCTCATGCCTCAGGAACTCTGGGTTAACGTGAGGCTCTTCAACCTTGAGGACCACGATCCGTGGGTTGTGATGGATACCGTGGGGATGTGGCAGCTTGATGTTCCAGATCATGAAGCTGTGTTTCCAGCTGATCGATACGATCCATCAGAAGTCGCCGGCTTCCTCCGCAACACCGCTGACTACGTTTTCAAGAATGGACTGATCATCAATGATAACGACACGATGGACGGTCCCGGCCCAATGCGCTGGCAAGCTGTGACGTTTGACGATCCGATTTGCAGTCCACCCCGTGAGGTACTGCGTTGGATACCCCGCGATGGATCTACTCCGCCGCATCAAATAACGCAGGGGAAGTCAGAAGATGGCGACTCGGCCTAACATTTCGTTGCAGTGGACACGAGCTGCTGTCGACTACATTGCAGATCGCCGGCCTTCGGCCGTCGGCAATGTAACCGCCAGCTCTGGCGCAGGGCGCCAGACCGCTCGCGCCGCTGAACTCAGGCGTTAGGCTAGCCAAGGACATAGACGCATGAGAGACAGAAGACGCACCGTCCTGCTTACGCTCGTTGTCGTCCTGCCGATCGTAGTTGCTCTAGGGATCTTTCTTCCCTTGGAGGACTATAGGATGTCAATTCTGTCGGCCTGTCTGGTGTTAGTGCTGGTTGAGGCGGCCGTGCTTTCGTGGGAACAAGTGTCCGCGCGCAAACGGAGCAGGGGCCTGGTCGATGGTTTCGCTCGACTCAAGGGCCAGACCGGGGAAGCGATGACCGAGCTTTCTCCTGCAGGCAAGGTCAAAGTCAGCGGTGAGGTATGGGACGCTCGAGTCGAAGGTTCCGATGTGGTCTCCGCCGGACAACAGGTGGCGGTTGTTGGTGCCGAGCGATTCAGTCTGATCGTGACTCTCGTGCAAGAAGAATGAACCAAAGCTGTGTCACGGCCTAACATTTCGTTGCAGACGGACACCGATTCTTGTCAAAAACCTTGCATGCCGGCCCAAAGCGGCCGTCAGCAACGTTTTCGCCAAGTCTGGCGCAAGCGCCAGACCATCGGCGCCGCTGAACTCAGGCGTTAGGCGAATTTGCGATCTCTTTGAGTTAGGAGATACCGAGAATGC
>JAAESQ010000926.1 GCA_024229275.1 bacterium
CTCAATGCGTGGTTCGAGGGCACGGCCGTGGAGCAATATACCCGGGAATTGTTGTTCTCGACCGTCTTCGAGCTGATGAACCTGGTGGTGTTCAAGACGTTTCCTTCGGTGCATGCTGCCTATCAGGAGGGCGGTGAGGAGATTGGGGTCTCGATAGCCTCTGTTTACAACAAGCTCAATGGCATAGAGGCAGGGACCTCGGCTGCGTTGGTGCGTGACACGGCAAGCGAGAAGGCCGGCATCATGGAGGCATTAGGCGCGGTTCGTGAGTCCTGGCTGCCGGGGTATCGGATAAAGGTACTCGATGGGAACTGCATCGAAGCGACGGAACATCGACTGGAGGTGCTACGCGAGACCAAGGCCGGTGCGCTACCGGGCAAATCCTTGGTGGTCTACGACCCCGCCTTGGAGATGGCCATCGATGTCTTTCCCTGTGAAGACGGGCATGCGCAAGAGCGCTCGCTCCTCGGGCAGGTCTTGCTCACCGTCGAGGCGGGCGATGTATGGCTCGTGGACCGCAATTTCTGCGTGCGCGACTTTCTCTGCGGCATCGAGAGTCAAGAGGCCTATTTTATCAGCCGCCAACACCAGGGGCTTTCCTGGGAGGCGGTGAGCCCACAACAGTATGCGGGGCAGACTGAGACCGGCAAGGTCTATGAGCAGTGGGTCCGGGTCGTCGATGCCGAGGGGAAAGTGCGCAAATATCGCCGCATACGGGTCAGTCTCAATACGGCGACTCGCGATGGCGAGACAGAAATCTTCATCCTCACCAATCTTCCGAAGTCGGTGGCGAGCGCCAAGCTCATCGCCGAGCTGTATCGCAAGCGCTGGTCCATAGAGACCATGTTCCAGGAACTGGAGGCGCATCTGCATTCGGAGATAAATACCCTCGGTTACCCGAGGGCGGCGCTGTTCGGCTTTTGTGTGGCACTGGTCGCCTACAATGCCTTGGCGGTTGTGAAAGCGGCTCTGCGCAACGGCCACGGCGATGAGACTATCGATAACGAGCTTTCCGGGTATTACCTGGCCGGGAATATCGCCAGAACTTACGATGGGATGATGATTGCCGTTGCGCCAGAGGACTGGACAGTCTTTCATGCCATGCTATTGACCCAATTGGCGGAGGTTCTGCTTCAGCTTGCCCCCAACGTCAAG